>DBEXQE010000260.1:0-3447 GCA_048167245.1 Christensenellales bacterium
GCGAAAATGAGAAACAAAATTTGGGTAAAGGGAATAAGCGTGATACTTATCGCGTTTATGGCGCTCGGGTTATTCGCGTGCGGCACGAAAGAAAAAGCCGAACACGAATTCGAGATACAGTATTACCGCAGCGGTATGGGCATCGACTGGTTAAAGAACATGAAAGCGGGGTTCGAGAAAGCGCACCCCGGGTATAAGGTAAGGATCGAGGACGCGGCGGAAGACGTTGCGAAAAATCTCGACGCGGGCGGCGATATCGTTACGGGCGATCTGTTTATAGGCGGGATATCGTGGTTTACGGATTTCGCGGAATATCTCGAACCGCTCGACGAAATACTCGACAGCACCGCTTACGGCGGCAGTAAGACGATAAGAGAAAAGCTCTACGAAAACACGAACAAGACCATGATCGTGGACGGCAAGACCTACGCCGTCAGTTGGGCGAACGTGCCGTGCGGACTGTTTTACAACAAGACCGTTTTCGACAGCATGGGTTATAAGGCTCCGCGCACGTCCGACGAAACGGTTTCCCTTGCGCGCACTATAATATCCGACGCGAACGGAAGCGGCATAACGATAGACGGCGAGCCTATCAAGGACTCGACGGGAGCTACGATAAAACCCACTCCGTTCATACACGCGTTCGCCAACGCGCCGTATTGGGAATACGTGTGGAAGCCCTGGATGGCTCAGTACGACGGAGTGGAAAGCTACGTCGATTCGACGAACGCCACCTGGAAAGATCCCGAAACGGGCGTGAAACACTATCCGAGCATAAACGCGGGCTTCACGCAAGGTCATTACGAAGCGTTGGCGGCGCTCGAACAGGTCATTTCGCCGAAAGGTCATACGTACAGCCGAAGCAATTCGATCTCGCACACCGACTCTCAAACGTTCTTTCTGAACGGTTACGCGCTTATGACGCCGTGCGGCGGTTGGCTCGAAAACGAAATGAAAACGACGAAAATGCAATACGATATAGACCTTATGAAAAACCCCGTGTTGAGCGCGGTCGGGACCAAACTCGGCATAAGCGAAGATCTTTTGAGAGAAGCGGTTTCCTACGTCGACAGCGCCGACTATCCGGCGGGCACGGTAAACGACAACTCTACGGAATACGACGCCGCGGCGATCAAGACGATAAAAGCGTATACGGCGGAAAATCATAAAGACGTCAAGGGCGACGGGATCTCCGGCGACGCTATCTTGGACGAAATTTACGAAGACAGGAACATAGTTTTCAACAACGGAGCGGGTCAGCGCATGCTCATGCCGAACTACTCCACGCGCAAAGACGAAGTAAAACTGTTCCTGCAATATATGTTCTCGGACGAAGGGCTTCAAATATTCATGGATTCCACGCGTATGCCCGCGCCCGCGAAGTTCGAAAACGAGTCCGCAATGAAAACTTCGGGACTTTCTTCGTTCGGCAGATCGCTTCTGAGCAGAGTGGAAAATTCCGAATTCATAACGCAGTCGTATAACTGTAAATTTTACAGGAGCAATTCGTTTTTCTGGACTTTCTATATCGAAAACGCACAGCGTACGTTCACGCCCGTAAACGACAGCGAAAAGCTGACCGCGGCGGATCTGTGGAAGAAAGAATACAACAATTATACGGGTCGTTGGGCCGACGCTTGCAGTCTGAAAAATATAGACGTGAGCGATACTCAGAGCACGAATTCGGTCAAGTTCTACGGAAGAAAAAATCCGTTGGACGAACAGTAAATCCGTAAAAAAAGGAGAATTATGATGACAAAGAAAAAAAGTAAACTCGCGGTCGTCGGATTGCTCGTTTTCGGGCTTTTGAGCCTTTGCGTCATGAACTTATCCGCAACGGGCGCGTATGCCGGCAAGTCCGAGAAAGCGCTGTCGGGCGAAAGCAATCTGTTTATAAAAGATTCGGGCGGCGCGTTCGGACTGAATTCGCGCAACTACATAATAGGAAGCAGCGGCGTCGAATATGCGTACGAAAGCGGAAAACACGCAGTAAAGTTTACGGCGTCGGCGGGCAACAGAGATATTCTCATGTTTTCGGAATTTCCGACCGTTACCGACACGGGCGATACGCCGTCGCTGACTGCGGATATCTTATTTACGATAGACGAGATAAAAGGCGACAAAACTTTCGGCGTTATGTTCGGAGTGCAAAGGCTCGATTCGATCGCGAAGTCGAACGGAAGCGCTTGGCTGTATTTCGAAAACGGCGAGAGCGGCGGATACGAGTACGGACTTAATGTCTATTCGGACTCGGGCTCGGAAACCAAGATCGTCGAAAACGGCTCTGTGGACGACGGCGAAATTTCCGTTCATATAGAACAGTTTTTCGGCGGGAAGTTCGCGGTAACGGTGAACGAAACTCCGCTCGAAGTAGGGAACTCCGAATTGCCCGTGGCTCTTATGGGGTTGGCGCAAACGGGAGCGTATACCGACGAAAATAATTACGCTACGGCAACGCTTACGGAATTTAACGTGAACAACGCGTATTATACGGCGGCGCGCACCACGAACCTGCACGAAGATTTCGACTTAGGTATGCTGAACGCCGAAGAATGGTATTTAAGCGGTCTGGGCGTCGGAGTCAAAGACGGCAAGCTGAATTTCACGGACGCGAGCAGATATTCGTTTATAGCTACCCGCTATAAGTATTCGAATTTCGAAATGAAGTTCGATCTGACCGATTTGAAACGCACCCAAACTTTTACGGACGGCGGAGATCTGCTCAAAGCCGCGTCGAGCAGCTTTTTAACGGCGTTCGGCATAGACGTTATGAGTCCCGAGTCGCTCGTGGGCTACGAAAGCGCGACGGACAACGGCGGACGCTGGACGCGATTCGACGGTATGGTCTACGCCGACGGCAAGTGGGGCGGAAAAACGCAGATCGAGTATGGCAGAATAGAATCAAATCTGTCGGAAAAGCAAGAGCTTTCCGCCGACTACAATTTATGGGATCCCGCGTTCGACGGCAGAGTCGCCAATATTCGCATAAGAATGGTCGACGGACTTTACGAGTGCGCTTTGAAATGGGCGGACGAAACGGATTACGAAACGGTGATCTCGTACGATATGGGCAATACGCCGTACGGCTACATTCTGTTCGGCGGCGGCTGGACTCATTCGAGCGTGAACGGCGTTAACTGTTCGATAGACAACCTGGAAATAATAAATCTCGATAAGGGAGCGGAGCTTCTGCAAGTGGGTTACACTCCGTTCGGGCTTATAAACAACGGCGATTACGAGTACGCGGACCTGCGCGATCCGTCGTTCCTGCTGTCGGCGCGCGCCGAAAGCGGTTCGAACGGTTTGGAGAAAAAGCCGTTCCCCGTAGTGCAGACCGTGTTCGCGGCACTGTTTCTTGCGGGCGCGGTAACGCTCGGCACGCTCGCCGCGGTATTCGCGCTCAAAGGCAAAAAGAAAAAGGGGGACGAATAAATGAGTTTCAAAAAT
>DBEXQE010000261.1:0-6524 GCA_048167245.1 Christensenellales bacterium
GACCCGAGCGGGAGCTTAAAAGAATTCCTGCAAGCAGTCCGGGACGGCAAAAGCGTCTCGGCTTTCGGTTTGCGCTTCGGCGACAGAACGGTCCTTTCGTCCGTGCTTTCGTCGCCTTTCGTATACGTATGTTCCGATTACGTGGCGGCGGACAAAGCGTACTCGCAGATCTCGTGTATACTAAAAGGTGCGGTGCTGCTGCCGGGCAAGGACGACGTTCTGACCTACGCGAAGATGCGTTCGGGCGAAAACGCGTACCGCCGTCTTTCCGCGCTGGCTAAAATTGCCGCGGGCGGGAGCAAAGCGGTGATCACGACTGCGGACGCGCTGACTCAGCTATACCCCGACCGCGAAACTTTTCTCTCGCGCACGGTACGTTTGGAGAAAGGCAAAGAGTACGACATGGGCGATATCGCGGCTCTGCTCGTGTCCGCGGGCTACAAGCGCGAAGATCAGGCACTGTCGCGCGGACGCTTTTCGATGCGCGGCGATCGGATCGACGTTTTCCCGCCGGATACCGAAACGGGCATACGGCTCGAATTTTTCGGCGACGAACTCGAAACTATAAAACTGTTCGACGTAGCCGAGCAGACGGCTGTCGGCGAAACCGAAAGCGCGGAGATCATTCCGTGCGGCGAAGTGTTCTTGTCGGAGAGCGACGCGGAGAACTTGAAAAACAAGCTCAGAGTCAATGAAAAGTTGCCCGAGCCTTTTCGGGCAAGGCAGGAGAGCATAATTTCCGACCTTATTATAAAGGCGGAGAGCGGCACCGTTTCCGACGGTTTCGACTTCGTTCAGCCGCTTTTCAAACACGGGACTTTCACGGATTTCGTCCGCCCCGAACTCATTATATTCGACGACGCGAAGCAAGCCGTGGACATGATAAACATGCTGTACACGGAACACGCGAACAGGTTCAAAACGCTCCTGACCCGCGGCGAAGTTTTCGATTTTTCGCTCGATCAGCTCGTTCCGCGCGAAAAAGTGTTCGACTTCGGCTGTCAAGCGATCGCGTTCCATGCTTTGACGAGCGCGAACAGGATCTTTTCTCCGCAAGCCGCGATAAACTTCAATTCGTTCGAGATACCTTCTTACGTGCGCAACTTCCCGGGGCTTTGCGACGATATCAACGGTTGGCTCTCCCAAAGCTATCGCATAATCTTATTCTGCGGAAGCGATAAGGTCGCCGCGAACATGAAAGACGTTCTCGCCGAAAACCGCGTCGGGCGCGACGTCGGCGGTACGGGCGAAGTCGTCATACTTTCCGAGCGGCTCGACCGCGGAGCCGTGTTCCACGACGCGAAAACGGTGCTTATCGGCACGTACGACCTGATTAGCAAGATCCCGAAAAAGATAATAAAGCGCAGTAAGGGCGACGTGTTCGTCCAGCCGTCCGTCAACGATTACGTCGTGCATAACGTTCACGGCATAGGTTTCTGCGAAAAGGTCGACCGCTTAACGGTCGGCGGCGCGTCGCGCGACTACTTCGTCATCCGCTACTTTGGCGGCGACAAGCTGTACGTTCCGATCGAGAACATGGACTCGCTTACGAAATACGTTTCGGGCGACGGCGAACCGACTCTCAGCAAGATAGGCGGCGCGGACTTCAAGCGCATGAAAGAAAAAGTCAAGTCGTCCGTCAAAAAAATGGCGGTCAACCTGCTCGATCTGTACGCTCAGCGGAGCGCGGCAAAGGGGCATAAATACTCCGACGACGATACTTTCCTGTACGAGTTCTGCGACGCGTTCCCGTACGCCGAAACCGACGACCAGCTCGACGCCGTAAAAGACGGCTTGAAAGACCTGCACGACGGCAAAATAATGGACAGACTGCTCTGCGGCGACGTGGGCTACGGAAAAACGGAAGTCGCACTGCGGCTCGCGTTCAAGGTCATCTCCGAAGGCAAACAGGTCGCGTTCGTTTCGCCGACCACGATCCTTGCGCGCCAGCACTTCAATACCGTAAAAAGCCGCATGGAAAGTTTCGGAGTCCGCATAGGGTCGCTTACTCGTTTCGACGGCGCGGCGGACGCGAAAAAGACCGTCGAAAAGCTGATAGCGGGCGAGATCGACATAGTGGTCGGCACGCACAGAGTGCTGTCGAAAGACGTCGGTTTCAAGGACCTGGGACTGCTCATTCTCGACGAAGAACAGCGCTTCGGAGTCGCGGACAAGGAGAAGATAAAGCGGCTCAAAGTCAACGTGAACGTGCTCACGCTGTCGGCTACTCCGATCCCGAGAACGCTCCACATGTCGATGATCGGCATACGCGATATAAGCGTGCTCGACACGCCGCCCGCGATGAGAATACCCGTGCAGACCTACGTAACGGAATACACCGACAGCCTGCTCTCCGACGCCGTAACGCGCGAGATAAACCGCGGGGGACAGGTGTTCATAGTCTATAACCGCGTCGAAACGATCGAGAAGTTCGCCGCGTCCGTCAAAGCCGTCCTGCCCGATGTAAGGCTTTCCGTTGCGCACGGGCAGATGGAAGAAGAAAAATTGGAGCGTATAATCGACGGTTTCGTAGCCGGCGAAAGCGACGTTCTTATCGCCACGACGATAATAGAAAACGGCATAGACATGCCGAACGCGAACACTATGATAGTCGTCGATTCGGATATGTTCGGCTTATCTCAGCTGTATCAGCTCCGCGGCAGGGTCGGGCGTTCCGACAGGCTCGCTTACGTGTACTTCACGTTCGACGGGCGGAAAATGCTGACAGAAACGGCTTACAAGCGGCTCGACGCGATAACCGAATACACGGAATTCGGGAGCGGGTTCAAGATAGCCATGCGCGACTTGGAGATCCGCGGCGCGGGCAACGTTCTCGGGCGCGAACAGCACGGGCATATCGAAAAGGTCGGCTACGACGCGTACTGCAAACTGCTCGAAGAAGCCGTAAAGGAGCTTTCGGGCGCGGAAGTTTCGGACGAGATACGCGAAGTAAAGGTGAACACGGACTTCAACGCGTTCATTCCCGAAAGTTATATAGTAAGCGACGAGTGGCGCATGAGAGTTTACTCGCGCATAAGCCGCATAGAAACGCTCAAAGACAGGAACGCTCTTGTCAAAGACCTTGAAGACGTGTACGGTCGCGTGCCGTCGCAGACCGACAACTTGATGCTCGTGGCGCTCGTCAAAAACTTGGCGGCTAAGATAGGCGCGGCGAGCGTAACGCTGAAAAAAGACGAGTGCAGTATCAACTTCCCGAAAACGCGCGACGTGCCGCAAAGCGTCGTAAAAGCCGCGGGCGCGAAACTGCGCGTTATGGAAAGCCGCATATATTTCGGTTCGGCTCGCTCGGAAATGATAAAATTTTTGCTCGACTGCAACAAAAATCCCGCTTGAATTACTTAATTTTCGGGACAAGTTCGGTATAAAAGGTTGATTTTTGAACATAAATTTGGTATAATTGATAAATAGCGGAATATCTGCTAAACTCGTGCGGCAATCTTGCTGTCGATTTCCGCGATACGTGCCGCAATATAACCCTTATTCGGAGTATGCAATGCTTAAAAAAATTATCGGAGTAATTTTAACGTTAACGCTCGGGTTTACGGTCCTTGCGGGCTGTAATTTGTTCGAGCAGAACACGCGCAAAAATTATATGCAGGTGGTAGCCACGATCGATCCCGTCGAAGAAACTCAGAAAGTCGGCGGCAAGGATATCGCGTTCAAGTCCGATAAAAAGGATATCTACAAGTACGAACTCATAAGCTACTTCAATCAGAACGCGCAGAACCTTATAGAGAATCAGAACATGACGGTCGAAGCCGCCGTAAACGCGTGCATGGAAAACCTTATCACGCAGGAACTCATATTCGTCGAAGCCGACAGAATGATCGCGTTCAAAGAGATCGAGTGGCGCGACGGCGAAATAGAAGTTTTAGGCGAAAACGGCGAACTCGAAACGGTTACCGACTACACGGACTATAACAGGATAAAAGAACTCGTATACGACGCGATAGATTCGTCGCTCACGACTATACGCAACGAGATACTGTCCGAGCGCGGCGACGATCTGCCCACGGTCGAGGACGCAACGGTGGACAGCGAGACCACGTACCCCGTAAGAGAAGAAAAGGAAGAAGAGAGCGACGAAACGGTCCGCGAAACCGAGCCGTTCGAACCCGACAGGGCGCGCTTCCCGGGCTTCTACGGCGACAGCGACACTAAGGCTCTGGGGCGCGAAATGATGCGCAGATTTATAGAACTTTTGCGCCAAAACACCAAATCCGAAAACAATTATTCCGTAACGGCGGACGACGAGAAAAAGTTCCGCGAAGACGACGAAAAGATAGACAAGATCATTAACGATCGGGGGATCGAGTACGTTTACGGAACGATCTTCGACACGCACTATATAGACGTTCTTTTGACGCGCAACGCGGAGCGTCAGGTCAAGCTCGAAAGGATCCAAAACTACATTTCGGGCAGAGTCAACGTAAGCCCCAAGGAAGTGCAGGACAGCTACAACGCGAAAGTCGAATCGCAGAAACTGCTGTATGCGGACGAGAGCAGTTTTTCGTCGGCGATAAAGGGCGGGGAAGAAGATATCCTTTACTTCCCGAATTCGAGATATTTCTACGTAAAGCACATTTTGCTCCCGTTCTCCGACGAGCAGAAAGCGAGCCTTACGGCGTATCAGAACGCGGGCACTCACTCCGACGCGGAGATAAAAGCGTACCGCGACGGGCTCGTAGCCGAGATAAAGGCGTACCCGCACCTTAACGGCGAAGACGACATGAGCCGCCCGATGACCGTAGAGCAGATATGGACTCAGGTCAGAGCGGCTATGAAAGCCGCGGAAGCCGATCCGTACGTTGCCGAAAGACTTTTCGACGACTTCATTTACCTGTACAACACCGACCCCGGAGCGTTCACGAGCGAAAAGGGCTACGTTCTCGAAAGCGAGCTTTTGGACGGCGAGAGCGAAACTTACATGAAAGAGTTCGCGGCGGGCGGCAGAAAGCTCAAAAACGACCCCAAATACAGACCCGGCATGATACTCGACGAATACGTCGTTACCGATTACGGCGTTCATATCATGTATTACGTGCAGGACACCGTTGCGGGCGCGACGAAAGACCCGTCCGATTGGCAGACCCCCGCAAGATACAAGACGTATTACGACGCTATCGAAGAGAGCATCAAAACGAGCAAGGAAAACAACGAGTTCCAAAAGTGGAGCGACAACCGCATAACCTACTATAAAAACATCAAGCCCATATATACGATCTACGCCAAGAGATTCAAGGACTTAATAGGTTAGCGTAGTCGAGAAATCGCTCAAAATCTATCCTTATAAGGCAAAATCATGATTTCGAAAAGAGCGGCGGCGCTGACCCCGTACACGGCGGGGGAACAGCCGAAAGACAAAAAGTATATAAAGCTGAATACGAACGAAAATCCTTATCCGCCGTCGCCGAACGTCGCGCGCGCCGTGCGGATATTCGATTTTTCGCGCCTTAAACTGTACCCCGACCCCGACGCGACGGAACTGAAAAAGGCGATAGCCGCGTTCGAGAACGTGGGCGAAGAAAATATTTTTCTCGGTAACGGCTCGGACGAAGTGCTCTCGTTCGCGTTCTACGCGCTGTTCGACGGCAACGTAGCGTTCCCCGATATCACGTACAGCTTTTATCCCGTGTACTGCGACTACTACGGAATTTCTTATACCCGCGTGCCGCTTAGATCCGACTTCACCGTAAATATCGACGACTACATAGGCAAGAATTACGGCGGCGTGGCGGTAGCCAACCCGAACGCGCCGACTTCGATAGCCCTTAGTAGCGGCGATATCGAAACGCTTATAAAACAGAGCAAGTGCAACGTGCTTGTGGACGAAGCGTACATAGATTTCGCGCGTTCCGCGTCGTCGTGCGTGCCTTTGACGAAAAAATACGACAACTTGCTCGTCGTGAAAACTTTTTCGAAAAGTTATTCGCTCGCGGGGCTCCGCGTCGGCTACGCAGTCGGGAACAGCGAACTCATCTCGGCTATGCAGGCGGCAAAGAACAGCTTCAACAGCTATCCGCTCGACTCTTTGGCGCAAGTCGCGGCTTGTGCGGCGCTTCGGGACAGGGAGTATTTCGACGAGTGCATCGAAAAGATAGTTTCGACCCGCGACTCGCTCGGCGTAAGGCTTATCTCGCGCGGCTTCACCGTCCTGCCGTCCGATACGAATTTCCTGTTCGTATCTCCGCCCGACGGGATTAAAGCGGCGGATCTATATAAGTCGTTGCGCGAAAACGGCGTGCTCGTGCGCTATTTCGCCGCCCCGCGCATAGATAATTACCTTAGGATCTCCGTCGGCTCCGACGACGAAGCGGATATGCTTCTCGCCGCGCTCGACAGGATAATTTTATCCTAACGCCAAGTCCATAACGGTCATCAGCGTAAAGCCTATCACGCAACCGAGCGTCGATAGGCATTTATTTTCCGCCGATTCGGGCAACAGCTCCGCGGCGGCGACGGCTATCATCGCGCCCGCCGAAAAGCCGAGAGCGAACGGAAGA
>DBEXQE010000262.1:0-1721 GCA_048167245.1 Christensenellales bacterium
TTTTAACGTTTTGCGCTCTTAGAATTTCTTCGAGCGCGTCGAGTTCTTTCTTGATATCGAGCCGCGGGAAAAGCGATTCCGTTTCGTTCGTTTCGTAACTTTTCACTGCTCCGTATTGCGCCGCGGAGAAATCTTTCGGAACTTTCAGTCCGAGCGCGGCGAATATCTTTTGCGGCGTCTCGGTAAGAAACGGCATCAGAAGATTTGCGGACACGCGCAGAACTTCGAGCAAGTTGTATATAACGGATCTTAATTCTTCCGTCCTGCCCTGCTTGAACATAGCCCACGGCGCGGTCAGGTCGATATACTTGTTCGCCGAGCCGATGAGATCGAATATAAGCTCCAAAGCCTTGTTTATGTTCAGAGTATCGAGCTTTTCTTCCACGCCGCTTTTCAGCGCGTTTATCTTGTCCACGATCGGTTTGTCGTATTCCGTCCCCGAGCCGGGCGTTACTTTTCCGCCGAAATACTGACGGCTCATCGCGAGCGTACGCTTGGACAGATTGCCCAGATCGTTGCAAAGATCCGAATTTATGCGCCCCAAAAACAGTTCCGACGAATAATTGCTGTCCTGCCCGAACGAGATCTCGCGCAACAGGAAATATCTTACCGCGTCCACGCCGTAACGCTCCGCCAGAACGAACGGGTCGACCACGTTGCCCTTGCTTTTGCTCATCTTGTCGCCGCCGAACATTATCCAGCCGTGTCCGAACACTTTTTTCGGAAGCGGCAGACCGAGCGCCATAAGGATAGCAGGCCACACGATCGAGTGGAAACGCACTATCTCTTTTGCCATAAGATGAATATCCGCGGGCCAATACTTATCGAAAAGCGACGTGTCGTCCGAACCGTAGCCGAGCGCGGTTATATAGTTCGACAGCGCGTCGACCCACACGTAGATGACGTGCTTTTTGTCGAACGGCACGGGTATGCCCCAGGAGAACGAAGTGCGCGAAACCGCAAGGTCTTCGAGCCCGTCTTTCAGGAAATTGTTGACCATTTCGTTTACGCGCGACTGCGGTTGCAGATAGTCCGTTTCGGTCAGCAGTTTCTTAATCCTATCGGCGTATTTCGAAAGGCGGAAAAAGTAACATTCTTCTTCCGTTTCTATAACTTCCCTGCCGCAGTCGGGACACTTCCCGTCCACGAGCTGAGAATCGGTCCAGAACGACTCGCAAGGCGTGCAGTACTTTCCCTTGTATTTCGCCTTATAAATGTCGCCCTGCTCGTAAAGCCTCGTGAATATCTTCTGCACGGCTTCCTTGTGGTACGCGTCCGTCGTGCGGATATATTTGTCGTACGAAATATCGAGCGTCTTCCAGAGTTTTTTCAGATTTTCGACTCTGCCGTCGACGAATTTCTGCGGGTCCACTCCCGCTTCCGCCGCGCTTTTTTCGATCTTCTGACCGTGTTCGTCCGTTCCCGTAAGGTAAAACACGTCGTAGCCGCTCATGCGCTTGAACCGCGCCAAAGCGTCGCAACAGACCGTCGTGTAGCAGTGTCCTATATGCCATTTGCCGCTCGGGTAATAAATAGGCGTCGTGATATAATACTTGGGCTTTTCCGCCATTTCTTTTTTCCGTTCCTTTTCCGTTTTTTGCGCTTTAACTATTATACAGCTAATCGGCGAAAAACGCAAGTGTACGGACGATAAAAAACGCGCTCCCGCCTTAGCGAAAACGCGCATTTCGTATCATAGCAAATTTTACTTTATTTTTATA
>DBEXQE010000263.1:0-14034 GCA_048167245.1 Christensenellales bacterium
TTCAATCAATTCAAAACGGTTTTCGGCAAATCTCCGAGCCGGTTCGGATAAGCGTAGCAAGTAACGTTAAGATAGTATAACCGTCGTATAATGCAAAAACACGCCGTCTTACAGCGCGCCTAATATGTAGATTGCAAAGAAAAACCCGGTCGAACTCAAAAAAATTCGACCGGGCACTGTTTGGTGGGAGCTATAGGGTTCGAACCTATGACCCTCTGCTTGTAGGGCAGATGCTCTCCCAGCTGAGCTAAGCTCCCAAATGGTGACCCCATCGGGGTTCGAACCCGAGTTACCGCCGTGAAAGGGCGATGTCTTAGACCACTTGACCATGGGGCCGTATTAAGTTGTACCGTGCAGGCGTGAGAATGGTAGCGGCAGCTGGATTCGAACCAGCGACCAATCGGGTATGAACCGAGTACTCTAGCCAACTGAGCTATGCCGCCAAAAACACAGCTTTACTATTATAGCAAATTCTTACAACGTTTGCAACAATTTTCTTGCTGTTTTCGGAAAAAAAATTATTTTTTTTTATGGTTAATACTCGACTTTTTGCAGATAAAGTCCTTGCGGGGGCAAAGGGATCTTTTTGACCGTATCCGCGGCAGGGTCGTCGAGAGCGGCGCGGATATCTCCGCAAGTTATTTTGCCCTGTCCCGCGCGCAGGATAAAGCCGCAGATTATGCGGACCATTTTATACAGAAATCCGTCGGCGGAAACGGTTATTCTCACGGCGGGGCTTCCGTATAGTTCTATCTCGCTCACCGCGCAGTCGAACACCGTGCGCACCGTCGTTTTCGCGCTCGACCCTTCGCACCTGAACGAGCGGAAATCGTGCGTGCCCGTAAAGAGCGCGGCGGCTTCGCGCATTACGGAAATATCTGGCGTTCTGCCCGCGAAATACGCCGAGTTTTTGAGCACGGGATTTTCGCAGTCGCCGAAATACATATCGTAAAAGTAAGTTTTTCTGTGCGCGGACTTTCTCGCATCGAAATCTTCGCCGACTTCTTCCGCCTTGAAAACGATCGCCGCGCCTTGCAAGTAATAGTTCAGCCCGCCGACTATGCGTTCGGGCGAGAGCGTTTTTTCGCAATCGTAGTGAACGACCTGCGCCAAAGCGTGAACGCCCGCGTCGGTGCGCCCGCTCCCCACCGCATTTATTTCTTCGCCGTACAGACTTTTGAGCGCGTCTTCCAACTTGCCCTGAACGGTGTTAAGTCCGATCTGCTTTTGGAACCCGCACAGTCCCGCGCCGTCGTATCCGAGCGTGAGTTTTATTCTCATAACTCTAAAAACCCCGCGCGATTATTTCGGCGATAAAGCCGATACCGAACCAATTGTACCGAAGCAACAGTATGCAGAAAAAGAACGCCGCCATAATGAAGAACGCTACGAAATCTTTTACGGTCAATTTCATTATCTTCATGCGCGTCCTGCCTTTCGCGCCGCGATAGCAACGCGAGTCCATGGCGTATGCAAGTTCGTCTGCCCTGCGGAAAGACGAAACGAACAGCGGAATAAGCACGGGAAGCATGGCTTTCGCGCGCTTGAAAAGGTTTCCGCTCTCGAAATCGGCTCCGCGCGCCTTTTGCGCCGAGATTATCTTGTCCGTTTCTTCTATAAGCGTGGGAATGAGCCTCAACGCGATCGACATTATTATCGCGAGTTCGTGAACGGGAACTTTTATATACGACAGCGGTTTCAACAGCCGCTCCAAAGCGTCGGTAAGTTCGACGGGCGTCGTCGTGAGCGTCAGCACCGTGGGACCGAGAACGAGCAGGATTATTCTGAGCGCCATTTTGCCCGCGTTGACGAGCGCCGCCTTGTAAATGCGGATGATCCACGCGCCCCAGAGCAGATCTTCGGGGTTGCCGCGGTAGAACAGCACCGTCAAAATAACGGTGAACAGAACCAAAAAGATAATGGCCTTCAGCGAGCGCAGGACTTTAAGGAGCGGTACGCGCGAGATAAGCACGAGCGCGAGAACAAACAGCGCGGTCAGGGCGTACCCCGTAAAAGTCTGGATAAAAAATATCATTACGATATACGCGATGCACAGAATAAGTTTGAGCCGCGGGTCGAGCCTGTGGATCACGGAGTTCGCGGGATAATACTGACCGAAAGATACGTCTTTCATTCTTCCGCACCCCCGACCGAAGTTTTCGCGCGGACTATCGCGTCTATAAGTTCGTCTTCGGACACTATGCCGCGCTCGATATCGAGCCCGCGGTCGGCGAGCATATTCGCAAATTCCGTAACGGTCGGCATTTTAAGGTTAAGTTCGTGTAACAGGTCGCGGCGCGAAAAAAGTTCTTTCGGCGGCAGAACGCATTTGAGTTCGCCGTCGGACATAACGCCGATCTTGTTGCAACTGCGCGCTATCTCGTCCATGTTGTGGCTTATCATGATAACGGTGTGGCACAGCGTTTCCTTTACCCTGTCTATAAGTTCGAGAATTTCGCGTTTGCCGCGCGGATCGAGTCCCGCCGTGGGTTCGTCGAGCACGAGAATTTTCGGGCGCATCGCAAGCACGCCCGCCAAAGCCACGCGACGCTTCTGACCGCCCGACAGCTCGAACGGCGAACGGTCCTTGACTTTTTCGTAGTTAAGTCCAACCGTTTCTATCGCCTGTTTTACGCGCTCTTTTATTTCGTCTTCGGGAACTTTCACGTTCTTCGGTCCGAACGCGACGTCTTTTTCGACCGTTTCGTCGAACAGCTGATATTCGGGGTACTGAAAGACCATGCCGACAGTCGAGCGCAACTTCTTATAGTCGAGCTTTTTGGGTTTCAAGTCTATGCCGTCCACAGTGATAGAGCCGCTCTGAATACGCGTGAGTGCATTCAGGTGGCTTATGAGCGTGCTTTTACCCGACCCCGTATGTCCGATTATTCCGAAATAATCGCCGTCTTCGATCGTGAGATTTATGTTTTTCAGCGCTTGCTTTTCGTAAGGACTTTTGGGACTGTATACGTAATTTAAGTCTTTGATTATTATCGACATAATTCTCCCGCGAGCGTTTCGGCGTCGAAAATTCCGCCCGGCAGTTGTACGCCCCTGTCCCTGAGTTTGTCGGCGATGCGCTTTATCGGCGGCACGTCGAGCCCTATCGTTTCGAGTTCCGCGGAGCGCTCGAATATTTCCCTGCCGCCCTGCATGCAGATACAGCCGTCGTTCATAACGACTATCCTGTCCGCGTCGAGCGTTTCTTCCATAAAATGCGTTATCATTATAACGGTCATTTTTTCCCGATCTCTCAGGCGCTTGACCACTTTCATTACTTCGTCGCGCCCCACGGGATCGAGCATAGCCGTGGATTCGTCCAGCACTATGACGCGCGGCTTGATCGCCAGAACTCCCGCGATCGCTATGCGCTGTTTCTGCCCGCCCGACAGCCGAAAAGGCGTACCCTTCCTGTGTCCCGCCATGCCGACGCATTCGAGCGCCCAGTCGACGCGCTCGGATATCTCTTTCGGCGGAAGTCCTATGTTTTCGGGTCCGAACGCGACGTCGTCTTCTATTATCGTAGCGATCATCTGATTGTCGGGATTCTGAAAAACTACGCCCACGGTCTTGCGGATATCGAACAGCTTGTCCTTTTCGTCGGTGCGCATGCCGTCTACGGTAACCGTGCCGCTGCCCGGCAGGATAAGTCCGTTTATGAGTTTCGCGACGGTGCTTTTGCCCGAGCCGTTATGTCCGACGAGCGCGATAAACTCCCCTTCTTCTATATTCAAAGAAAAGTCCTTTACGGCGGGAGTTTCGCTCTCCGTTCCCGAGTTATACGAATAATATACGTTCTTGAATTCTATAAGGCTCATTTGCACCGCCATTATATCACAAAAATCATAAAAAGCGCAACCGTTTTATACGACTGCGCTTTCCGTGATTTGTTATATTCGCTTATATTTTCTTATTCGAGCCGAGTTCGTTCGTGTGGTTCCAGGTTTTGAACAGTTCGCGCCAAACGTCGGTATGCGCTTCGCAATCGAGATAGTGCGCAAACAGATGTTTATCTTTTTCCGTCGCGTCTTCTTTATACAAACTTGCGATCTGCTTGTACAGCGCGGACTTCCCGACGCAAAACTCGTGCCAACCGTCAAGCCACTTGCCGTTTTTAAGTTCTTCGTTGCGGGAAGCAAATTCATTCATCAATCTCTCGCCGTCCTTGCCCTTTGCGAGAGAGATCCCGGGCGCGGGCGGGTCGGCTTTTACGGGATAAAACTTTATATCCGACGTGCCGTCTTTTTTGATATCGAGCCGGACGAGCATACAGGTATTCCACATATCGTCGGAATTATCTTCGTACAAAAAGTGAAAATTCCCCTGACCGTGCAGAATATGCGCGCCGTTGTAGTTTTCGTAGCAACCTATGCAGTGGCTGTGCTGAGTTATTATCGCGCCCGCACCGTTATTCGCCATTTCGCGGCAAAGCTCGTACATTCTCGGCGACGGATAGCGGCAATGCTCTTTCGCACCGTGGTAAAGCACTATGACGAAGTCGGAATTTTTCTTCGCTTCGCGGATATCTTGCATAGTTACGAACGGGTCGAACGGGTTCGCGCCCATTCTGTTCGGCAAAGCGTAAGAATATTCGTGTTCGCAGACGTTTACTACGCCGACTTTTACGCCGCCCTGTTCGATATAACGGATCTTGCGGCTGTCTTTGTCGTTATTGCCGACGCCCGTAAATCTAAGTCCCGCCTTTTTCAGCGCGTCCGCCGTGTCGCAAAGACCGTCTATGCCGAAATCGAATACGTGATTATTCGACAGCGCTATATCCGTTATCCCCGCGTTCTTTAAGCCGTTGACGCATTGCGGATCGGCTTTTAAGTTCGGTCCGAACTTTCTTATGGCGTTATCCGAGAGCGTGAGCGCACATTCGAGATTGACTATCGCCGCGTCCGCTCCGCGCAGGATCGGCAGTACGTCCGTAAACAACGTTTCCGCGTCGCCGCTCACAAAATATTTCTCGCTGACCGGCTTCGGGACGACGTCCCCGCCTATTACTATTTTCATTACGGTTTCTTACTCCTTGATTTTTAGGATATCATCCTTACAGGCAAGATAAGATACATAAAATCTTCCAAACTGCCCGACGGAACGACTATACAGGGGCTTACGGAATTTATGAATTTTATGACTACGTTGTCGCAATCTATATAGCGCAGAAGTTCGGTGAAATATCTCGCGTTGAACGCTATCGAGATATCCTTTCCGCTGAGCGCGACGGGAATTTTTTCGGTAATGTTTCCTATGTCGCTGTTCGAAGAAAGCTGCATCACGTTTTCTTTTATATCGAAGCGAACGAGATTATTTTTGTCGGACTTTGCGAGCAGGATCGCTCTTTCCAAACCCGCTTCGAAATGCTCTTTGGGTATGGTTACGAACGTTTCGAAATCGGACGGGATGATCTGCTTGTAGCTTATGTAATCGCCGTCCAAAAGCCTTGTGGTTATTTTCGTATGGTCGAGATTTACCATAAGGTAATTTTTCTGTATGCAGATCTCGACGGGTTCGTCGCTGTCGTCGAGCAATTTAGAAATTTCGTTAAGACACCTTGCGGGAACGACCGCGCTCATCATAGCCGAAGTTTTTTCGATCGGCTTTACGCACTTGGCGAGCCTGTAACCGTCGAGCGCTACGCCCGTTACGGACACGTCGCTTATTTCGAGCAGAACGCCTTTGAGCATGGGACGCGCGTCGTCGAGACTTACGGAGAACGAGATCTTGTTCACGAGATCCTTGAACTCGTTTTTAATAACGGTGAATTTCTGCGCTTCGTTAAGCTCTTTTATAGCGGGAAATTCCGCGGCGTTCATGCATTGCAAAAGCCCTTCGGAATCCGTGTATTTTATTTTCAGCCTGTTGGCGTCGTCGATAGACAGCTCGATCTGTTCGTGCGTGAGTTTTTTCACGAACTCCGCGAAAAATCTGCCCGGAACGACCGTTTCGCCCTCGATCTTTATGTCGGCTACAATGCTTCGCTCTATCGCAAGCTCCAAGTCGGTCGCCGTAAGCGTAAGCGTTCCGCTCTCGGCGGTCAGCTTGATCCCCTCCAAAACGGGGTTCGTCGTACGCGTCGAAACAGCCTTGAAAACCTTGCCGACCGCGTCGGACAAATCGTTTCCGTTACAAATCAGTTTCATTCTTATGATCTCCTGTTACAAAACATTTTTGAAAACACAGACGCGCCGCAGACGGACAACAGTCGTATCGCCGCCGAAGGGAGTGTACTTCGCGTACTCGACCGAGACGGCGGGACGAGCGTAGTTCGTATACGGTGATGTATGTGTTTTCAAACTCTGCCGCTCCTTAGTCTTTTCTCGTATACTTATATACTTATGATTATAACTTATTGCGGGGATAATTGTCAATTATTTTCGACGCCGCACAGGTCGAGCGAATACTTTTTCATGTCGACTTTGCCGTCCTTTACTTCAACGCCTTCGCGCATAAGAAGTTCGCTCTGAACGTTTATTCCGCCGAACGCGAAACTCTCGGACAGCGAGCCGTCTATCTTGACAACTCGGTGGCACGGGATAACGCCGGGTTCGGGATTGACGTGGAGCGCCCAGCCCACCTGACGCGCTTTTCCCTTGTGTCCCGCCGCGCGCGAAACGAACCCGTAGCTCGCGACTTTGCCCGCGGGTATCTTCTTTACGATCGCATAAAAATCTTCGAACATTCCCATATCGATTTCCTTTTTTCTTCGAACCTCATCAGTCAATGAGCCGCTGACGCTTCGTCATTGACAGCTTCCCCTAAAAGGGGAAGCCTATAATAAGGTTAATTTTCAGCGATTTCTCGACTACGCTCGAAATGACAGTACGGCAGGAACTTACAAGCTAACGACTTCTTCGTCGTCGGAGAGCGGAACTACGCCCGCGAACTTTTTGTTTACCGTTATTATCGTGTACGGCAAAAACAGCGCGAACACGGCGAACTCCGCGATAGGATACGTGAACCAAAATCCGTTCAGCCCGACGGTAAACGCGAGCAACGCGCCTATCGGGATAAGAAGCACTACTTGCCGCAGAAGCGACATTACGAGCGAAGTTACGCCCTTGCCGAACGATTGCATAACGTTCGTCATGCAGATACCGAACGCCGCGGGCAGAAAACTTATCGAAATTATTCTAAGAGCGAACACGCCTTCTTCGAGCATCTGTCCTTCGGAAAACAGTCGCATGAGCGGGCGCGGCGCGACCTGAAACAGCAAAAGTCCGACCGCCATTATTATAAGCGAAGTGATCTGCGCGAGCTTGAACGCGCGAGTGAACCGCTTTTTGTCGCCGTAGCCGTAGTTGTACGAGAGTATCGGCATAAGCCCCTGCATAAGACCGAACACGGGCATGAATACGAACGATTGCAATTTGAAATACACGCCGAGTATCGCCATACCGTTCTGCGAAATTTTGTTGAGAAACAGATTGAGTATAAGCGTTGTAAATCCGCTGACGGCGTTCATTACGGTAGTGGGCAATCCTATTATGCAGATAGCGAGAACGTTTTCCTTTTTCAGCTTGAAATGTTTGAACGAAAGCGACACGTCGTGCTTTTTGACGACGAACATTATTATAACGAAGATCATTGCGGCTATCTGACCCGTAACGGTAGCGATCGCCGCGCCGCGAACGCCGAGTTCGGGGAAAAAGCCCACGCCGAAAATAAGCAACGGATCGAGAATTATATTCGTTCCCGCGCCTATAAGCTGACTTATCATCGGGACTTTCATGTCGCCCGTGGACTGCAAAATTTTGCTCAGCGTTATTTCCACGAACATGCCGACCGAAACGGCCGTTACTATCGTAAGATAAGTCGACGACATATTTTCGACTTGCTCGTTGCCCTGCGAGTACGCCGCGCAGAACGGTTTGCTGACCGTAAGACCGAGTATCACGGCGACCACAGCTCCGCACACCGCCATGAAAACGCCCGTGCGCGCGACGGCGCTCGCGTCGTCGTTTCGCCCTTCTCCGAGTCTTTTGGCTATCTGAACGTTGGTCCCCACGCCTATACCGAGCGCGAGAGCCATGATAAGCATCTGCATCGGAAAAACGGCGGAAAGCGCCGTAGTTCCCGCGTTGCCGCTGTGCCGAGCCACGAATATAGAATCCACGACGTTATAAAGCGCCTGAACGAGCATAGACAAAATTGCGGGTAAAGACATATTAAGGAGCAGCTTGCCTATCGGTTGCTCCCGCATTTTTCGCGAACGTAAATTTGCCGAATCCACTGATTTTTCTCCTGAGTTTCGGTTAATTATACAACTTATCCGCAAATTAGTCAACATAAGTATTGCAAAATTTTTCAAACCGTGCTATAAGATTATAAATATTTATGTTTAGGTCTGCGAGAGAAACACGAAAATGTCTAAAATAATTGCCGTAGCAAATCAAAAGGGCGGCGTGGGAAAAACCACGACTTGCGTAAACTTGTCCGCTTACCTTGCGTTCATGGGCAAGAAAGTTCTCGTTGTCGACATAGACCCGCAGGGCAACGCGTCGAGCGGTCTCGGCGTCGACAAAAAGAGCCTGGAATACTCCGTTTACAGCGTGCTCGTAGGCGACTGCGAACCGAGCGCGGCGATAATCGGCACGACGGTCGACGGACTTAAAATAATGCCGTCGAACATAGACCTTGCCGGCGCGGAGATCGAACTCGTGGACATGAGCGAACGCGAAAAAGTGCTTAAAAAAGTTCTCTCGCCCCTGCGCAACAGCTTCGACTATATCATGATAGACTGCCCGCCGTCGCTCGCGCTACTTACCGTCAACGCGCTGACCGCCGCAGACTCTATACTTATTCCGATACAGGGCGAGTTCTTCGCGCTCGAAGGGCTCAGCCAGCTTATGAACACGATAAAGCTCGCGAAAAAATACTTAAATCCGTCGCTCGAAGTCGAAGGCGTAGTCATGACGATGTTCGACGGCAGAAGCAATCTCGTGAACAGCGTTACCGACGAGATACTGAAATTCTTCGGCAAAAAGGTCTTTACGGTGCGTATCCCCCGAAACGTGCGCCTGGGCGAAGCTCCGAGCTACGGTCTGCCCATAATGCAGTTCGACCCGCGCTCGACGGGATCGGTCGCCTACCGCGATCTCGCGGAAGAACTCCTGACCCGCAACAAGGACACTTTCAGAAAAATAACGAATTTAAGCGCGCTCAGAAAAAAACTCTGATATTTTCTCAAAAGCTCCCGACCCGTCGGTTCGGGAGTTTTTTGTTCCGCGTGATTTTTTACCGTCGCTTTGTCGTCTTTTGGCGCTTTTTTGGCGCGGGATCTTTATACTTATAAAGCGGAGCGCGTATGCAACGTAAACGGAGAAAGAAAAAATTATCGGACAGATCGGCGGGCGTGATTTTCTGCGCAGCCATGTACGCCATGCTCGCGGTTTTCATTCTGTGCCTGTTTCTGTTCAGCGAAAACTATCCGAAAATTTATAACAGTCCCGTCCCGCGCGACGGAAAAGTCGATTTCGCGGGGACGGAGCTTTCTTCGCGCGACGTGGCGTGCAATCTTGCGGGCGAATGGGAATTTTTCTACGGCAAGTGGATAGTAACCGACGATCGCGACGGTCCGCCCGACGGAACGATAAAATTGCCCGGCGTCTGGACTTACAAAAATTTCGGGAACGGACGGCTCCCGAAAACGGGCTTCGCGTCTTACAGGCTCCGCGCCGAAAACGTGCAGCCCGGCATAAGGATAGTCGTTTACCGCCATTACTGCAACTTTGCTTACAGGGTGTTTATAAACGGCGAACTGAATTACCGAAGCGGCGTCGTTTCGAAAAACGCGAATGAAACTTCCGTTACGGGCAGAACGGCGGAACAGCACCCGTTTCTGACGGACGGCTCGCCCTTGGAGATCGTTATAGAAGTTTCGGCGATGAATTCGGGCGGATTTTTCGACGCGCCCTGGATAGCCGCCGTATCGGCGGGGATCTCGTACGGCAATTCTCTGCGCTCTTTCAATTACGTGGCGCTCGGGATAACGACCGCCGCCGTCGCGATAAGCATACTGTCCTTTATATTTTTCCGATATAAGCGCGATATAACGATGCCCGCTTTTATGCTCGCGCTGTACGCTCACTTTCTTTCGAGCAAGGATATGCTCTACGTGATAAAGTGGTCGATCGGGTTCGCCACGGCGCTAAGGCTTCTGACCGCGATAGCCGCGTTTGTTCTGCTTGCGGCGCATTTCCGTCGAAGCGGCGCCGTGCTCAAAAAAACACCCGTTACGGTTTCCGCAGTTTCGGCGACCGTTTTCGCCGCGCTTGTTTTCGCGTTTTACGGAACTCCGCTCGCGCCCGTTTTCGCTTTCGCGCTGTTTGCTATCGGTTGCGCGTATCTCGTGCCGATAGCGTTCAACGGTCGTATTGCGCCCGTACAACGCTATATCTACGGCGCGCTGTTCACGTTCGTAACGTCCGTATTCTTCTTCGAGCTGTGCGACGGGCTGGGACTGCTCGTATTCGGCACCGAATTTATTTTCACGTTCGAACTTATGCTGATCATCGCCTGCCATACGGCTCTGTGGCTCAGAGAAATGGCAAGAGCCGCCGACACCGCCGTGCGCGTGAGCGAACTCGAATGTGAGCTTGCCGCAGTGAAAAACAGCGCGCTGAAAGCGCAGATAAAACCGCACTTTATCTTCAATTCGCTTACCGCGATACAGGCGCGCTACCGCGACGGACTGAACGAAGGCGACAAGGTAATGGCGCAATTTGCCAAACATCTAAGGCTTATGACCGACGGCGACGGCGAAGATATCATACCGTTCGAAAAAGAAGTAAAGAACGTCATGAACTACTTCGAACTCGAAAATCTGCGTTCGAACGGAAAACTCGAACTGCTTCTCGATCTGGACTGCACCGATTTCTCAGTTCCCGTGCTGTCGCTTCAACCGCTCGTGGAAAACGCCGTGCGCCACGGGAAACTGTCCGAAAAACAGGACGGATATATAAGGCTTTCTTCGCGCATGACCGATTCCGCCGTCGTTATAACCGTAACCGACAACGGCAAGGGGTTCGACCCCGAAACGGCGCATAGCGGCGTAGGGATAGAAAACACGCGCAAAAGGTTCGAACTCATCGGCGCGCAAATGCAGGTGAAAAGCAAGCCCGGCGAAGGAACGGCGATAACGATAACGATACCTACGGAGCGAAAAAATGAAGATCATAGTAGTTGACGACGAGCTGTCGGCGCTCACGACGTTTCTGCCGAGCGTGGTGGACAACGCGAACGTGGAGTGCAAAATGTTTATGAACGCCCCGCGTTCCGCGCTCGAATACGTGCGCATAAACAAAGTCGATATCGCTTTTCTGGATATTAAAATGCCCGAAATTGACGGCGTGGAACTCGCAAAACGAATGATCGCGCTGAACCCGACGCTGAAAATAGTTTTTATCAGCGCCTACGCGAAAGACGAAAAAGCGATCTCCGAGCGTCTCGGCGGACACGCGGTAAGTTTCTGCCACAAGCCTTACAGCGCGGAGCAGATAAAAAAGCTGTTGGCTTCGTCCTGCGCGGAAACTTCGCCGCCGAAACTTTTTCTGCGCACTTTCGACGCTTTCGATCTGTTCGTGAACGGGATCGCGGCGGACTTTTCGTCGAGCAAGGCAAAGGAACTTCTGGCGCTGTTGACCGACGCGCACGGATCGTACGTTACGATGGATACGGCGATAGGCAATCTGTGGGCGGATAAAAACGCGGAACTCGGAAAAAGGCTGTACCGCGACGCCGTATGCAGACTGAGAATGAGTTTGAACGAATACGGCGCGGGAGCGCTCGTGAAGTTCGAACGCGCCCGCGCCGTGATAAACACCCGCGTCGCCGAATGCGATATGTGGGATTTTCTCGAAAACAAGGGTGTCTTTTCGGGCAGATATCTGCCGCAATACGGCTGGTCTATCGTAACCGAATCCATGCTCGATCGGTTGAAGAAAAAATAACTCAGTATTTATGGAATTCGCCGAAGCTGTCGAAAAATCCGACGGCATCGTTTTTCGTATCGTAAACCTTTCTGCTCGTAGTATCGACGCGAAGTCCGTTGCCCTGCCCGTACTCGTCTACGATCTCGCCGAATTCGTTCAGCCCGTACTTTTTGCCGTCGATCGTAACGGAATATTCGGTTTCGCAACCGCCGCGGTTTTCGGACCACCGCTTTACCGCACTCGCAAAGTCGGACAGGAGCGAATCTTGTTTCGCGTAATCGGCGGAAGTATGGATCTCCATGTTGCCGATCTCTTGCAGCCGACGCATCTCGTATTCGTAAAATTCGTCGTACTTTTCCCACAGCGAATCGTAATTTTCGTTTAGTCTTTCTCTTTGCGCGTCATTAAGTCGCTCCCACGCTTTTTTCGCGGTATCGAGCAACGAATTGACCGTCTTTAAGCTATGCATGCCCATAACGTTGTCCATGCAGTCGGTCGCGTACGACGCCGCAGTTTTGTAAGCGACCGTCGCGTTGCCGTAGAATTGAGCTTTTTCGTACGCGTCCGTATATTTGCGCAAATTCGCTTTCGAGTCTATCACGGAATAAACGTACATGAGCATCTGATACGCGTATGCCGCCTGAGAAGTAAAGAAATCGGGGTTTCCGTAGCACAGCGCGATATCCGCAAGCTCGCGGCAACCGTCGCGGTACGCCTTATCGTATTGAAGATACGCTTCCGCCGAACGTTCGAAATATTCCGCGGCTTTGTCGTAATTCTTTTTTATGCCCCGAGGAGCGTCGATACCCGCGAAAAAGCCGCCCATGCAGTAAAGCGACTGCGGGCTTTCGCCTTTCGTTTTTCGGATGACTTCGTAAAGCTCGTCCGGGTCGGCGTACGCCGAAACGTAATCGATCTTCATACCGCCTGCAAGCGGGTACTTCGCTTTTTCGGCTTTCCCGAGCGCGGCGAGAATTTCGTCCTTATATTCTCCCGTTTTGTTTTCGTCGCCGTAGAGCAGACACGCTTCTATAAAAAGCGCGCGCGGACTGCCGCCGTCCGCACACTCGGAAACGATCCCGAACGCCCGAATGAGCGCGTCGCCGTCGTCCCGCGACCTACGTATAAGGCTTTCGGCTTCTTCTATCCAACGCTCGATATCGGGATCTTCTTTCGGAAATTTCGGCTTGCCCATGATCATTTTTTCTTTGCGGCGTGCGGAGCGAGCAACTCCATTCCCGCCTGTCCGCCCGAGATCAGCGCAATGACTATTTTGAACGCGAGATAGATCCTGTACGTTTTGACGACTTTTTTGACGAGTTTGATTTCCTGTTTCGTGGCGTCTCCTACGTCGTACTTTTTCGCGAAAAGCGTTACTTTCGTAAGTTCGCCGCCGCGCATGGCGAGAAGTCCCGCCGCAAGTCCGAAGATCATATTCGCTTTCGTAACCTTGCCTTTGTACGCGTCGAGAACGCTCGCGGTGTCCTTTACGTAAACCGAAAGTTCTTCGTCCGTAAGAAGCGAAAGATCGGTCTTTGTGAGATCGATGAAATCGTACGCTTTCAAATCTGCTTTTGCCATAAAAATTCTCCTTGAATACCGTTATGGCGAAAGTATACGGCTCGCCGCGCCAAAAAAGCGCCAAATTCGTTAAATCGGATAAAAATTTATCGCGGCATTAAAAAAACCTTCCGATATTTTCATACCGAAAGGCTTTCTTTTCGATCAGTTTGTTTCTCAGAAAAGCGGAACGAACACGAATACGAACGCAACAACTATGACCGCCGCGCAGATTATAAAGAATATAACGTTGCGCTTCAACGCGAATTCGAGCGACTTCAAGCCGAGTACCGCCACTATCGCAAAGTTCTTGACCGTTTCGAGCACCTGCGTCGTGTCCGCGCCGATAAACGCCCACTTCGCGTTCGCAAACAGCACTACGACCAAAACCATAGTCGCCATCGCGAGTATCTCGCCGACCGTGTCGATCACCTTTTCAACGCCTCTACCGATTACCATTGTCTTTTTCTCCTTGTAACTTTTATCGTTTGATATAATTATAGCGCATAATTATTATTTTTCAAAGAAAATTACATTA
>DBEXQE010000264.1:0-2229 GCA_048167245.1 Christensenellales bacterium
CAATCCGTTTATTCCGCACAACGATTTCGATTCGTCTCTGCCGGCGGCGTTCTTCGAGGTCGAGGCGTTAAACACGTCGGACAGTTCCGCGGACTGCACGTTCGCGCTGTCTTTGTGCAATCCGTCGGACGGCTCCGTGAACGAATCGTTTGACGGCAAGGTTACGGGAGTGCATTGCAAATGCTCTTTGAACGGCGACGATTTGAAGTATAAAGATATGTGCATAGCGACCGACGCGGACGACGTTTCGTATACGAGCTATTGGTACCGCGGCGGATGGGCGGACGCACATACGGTCTATTGGCGCGACTTTTGCGATAAGGAGCGGCAGGAAAACAGAGTATACGACAAAGCCGGCTCGTTCGACCACTGTTCCGTTTTCGCTTATGTCAAACTCAAACCGAAGCAAAAGAAAAAAGTAAAGTTCGTCATGAGTTGGAACGCACCGAACAATTACAACTATTGGAATCCGATAAAAGACGAGAACGGCAGGGATATTTCCTGGAAAAACTACTACGCGACTTGTTTCGAGGATTCGAAAGCGACAGCCGTTTACGCGCTCGGAAAATTCGACGAACTGAAAGCGCAGACGGTAAAATTCAAGGACGCACTGCTGCGCAGCTCGCTCCCGAAATCGTTTATCGACGCGGTTTCGGCGAATATATCAATACTCAAAACGGCGACGGTTTTGCGCCTTACGGACGGCACTCTGTACGGCTGGGAGGGTATGCACGAAAAAGACGGTTCGTGCGAGGGGACCTGTCAGCACGTCTGGAACTACGCTTACGCCGCGCCGTTCCTGTTCCCGAAACTCGAAAGGTCTCTTAGGGAGACGGTCTACAAATACAATACGTTTCCGTCGGGCGAGACGGCGTTTCGGACGTCTCTGCCGCTCGGGGTCAAGCGCGAGGGCAAGTTCCGCGCGTGCGTGGACGGGCAGATGGGCGAAGTCATAAAGTCGTATCGCGAGTGGATGATAAGCGGCGATGACAAATGGCTCAAAGACAATTACGCAAGCATTGTTAAGATGCTCGATTATGCCACGAGCAACGAAAACGAGGATCGCTGGGATTCGGATGCGGACGGCGTTCTCGACGGGCGTCAGCACCATACGCTCGATATGGAGCTGTTCGGCGCGAACTCGTGGCTGCAAGGTATGTACCTGCTCGCGCTCGAATGCGGTATGAGAATGGCGGCTCGCGTCGGCGACGACGACAGAGAGAAAAAGTACGCCGCGATGTTTGAAAACGGCAGAAAATATCTGAACGAAGAACTTTTCAACGGCAAATATTTCGTTCAGAAAATCGATCTCAAAGACAAATCCGTCGTGGATAAGTTTTCTGCGGCGGATATGTATTGGAACGCCGAGAAAGGCGAGATAAAGTATCAAATAGGCGACGGTTGCGAAATAGATCAGATGCTTGCCGATTGGCACGCGAATATTCTGCATCTGCCGTGCGTGTTCGATAAAAAGAAAAAAGACATAGCGCTTGAAAATCTGTTCGCGAACAATTTCAAAAGTTCGATGCGAGACGTCGCGAACATGTGGCGTAACTTTACCGTCGACGACGAGGGCGGCGCAATTATATGCAGTTATCCGCAAGGCGCGGCAAAACCGGCTATTCCCATTCCGTATTGCGAGGAGACTATGGCGGGATTCGAGTACGCGTTCGGCGAGTTGCTGATTGCCGAGGGGTTCGCGGACGAGGGCAAGACCGTGATTGACGCGATACGCGCACGCTACGACGGCGAAAAACGCAACCCGTGGAACGAAATGGAGTGCGGAAGCAATTACGCGCGTTCGATGGCGTCTTACGCTTTGTTACCTGTTTATAGCGGATTTATTTTCGATCTTCCGAACGGGAGAATGGGCTTTAAGCCCATATGCAACGGAGATTGCAGCTTTTTGTGGAGCGCGGGAAATTCCTGGGGCGAGGTTATCTTTAAGGGAAACAAATGCGATTTCCGCGTTTACGGAGAGCCGCAGACGCTGAAAAGATTCGTTTTGCCGAACGCCGCAAAAGCCGAAAAAGTTTTCGCTGACGGCAAAGAAATTCCGTTTTCCGTCGACGGCGACGAGTTGATTTTAGGCGAAATCGCTATAAAAGAAAAGCTCGAAATAGCGTTCCGAGCTTAAAAAAGTTTTATATATTCTCCTTAATTTTTTTATTTTGCCTTTCGGCAGGGGGCAAGTTACTGTGCTATCGTCAGCCGCTACGAAAGGCAAAA
>DBEXQE010000265.1:0-1562 GCA_048167245.1 Christensenellales bacterium
CCCATATTTCACTCCTTATCTATTAATACAAACGTCTAAAATTACTATGTTAAATGTTTTTCTGTTTTACTCATAGGACAGGGTATACATCAAACTAGGCGTGTATTATCTATCTTCCAAACCGTTTCGTCGCCGCAGATGTTGCGGATTTTTAAGCGGAGCGGTTTCGCTTCGCAGGATATTTTACCGTCCCAGAACTCCTTTGTTTTTGTTCCGTTTTTAATAACGTAACCAAGTTTATCAATTTTAATTTCACTGTCGGAATGCCATTCGCCTTCGGAAAAAGTGCAGTCCACACTGATAAATTCTATGAGTTCAAGCCCGTCGTCGCTGACGATAATCGGCTTGTATGGTTTCTTTTCGGAAGAATTAAGCATAGCTTTTCGGTTAAATTCCGTTATTTTAGAAAGAACGCGGTCGCTGACAAATTTATCGATCGTAAGCGCATAGCCTCCGAACAGCGTTTCGGCATTTTCCTCACAATGAAATTCTGCGTAATCGCCGATAATCACGTCATCAAGAATCGTTTTCAGATCACGTAGTTCGATTTCGACAGTAGTGCTATCGTCATCTGCTATAAATTTGCGGATTTCTGCCTCGTCGGTAATATCGACATAATACACGATAACTTTTTTTATATTGTGATCCAGATCTGGGATTGCCTGATGAATAATGCGGTTCATCAACACAACGTCCAAAAGCTTTGACGAGCTGTCCATCAGATTCGGCACGTAAACGGGAATTGTTCCGAGCTTGCTGTCGGAAATGGCTCCTTCCCAGAACGAATCGAGAGAATCCTCGTTTTTCAGCCCCGGAATAAGCGATTTAATCGTATCCATTGTCTGAATAGGATTGCGGTAAAGTTGAACGCCGTCTTTTATTTCAAGCACATCAAATTCTGCGCCGTCTGCTTTCAGACGGTCGCGGGTAGTTTGAATGGAATTAACACCTATGTCACTTTGAAATGGATTTAGACGCAGTTGACGGGTTTTAGTCCCGTTTTAGATTTTGTACAATATAAAGATTAATCTTATTCCATAACGAGCGGGTTGATTTGTCAATATCGTTTTGCGAAATTTTTTTGTGCGAAATAACAGTGATTCAGTTTTTCTGAACGCGGTATCCCGTAAACGTCGCGTACGCGATTTTGTTTGCGTTGCTATCGGTTACGTTTACTACGTAAAGACATACCGTGCGCCCGTCTCTTACGCATTCGTAGTTTACTTTTGTAAACAGTTTAACCGAAAAATGAAACTAAAAACGGCCCGATTGCATAAATACCCCTAAAATCGCAAAAATACTTATATCAAACATAAGGAGATTATAATGAAAAAAACAAATCCTTTTTACGAAGAAAACGCCATTCCCGTATCGGAATTCCGCGACTGGTCCGCAATGACCCTGAAACCTTACAACAAAAACACCGCTTCACCTTATACGAAAACGCGAGTCATTCTTATGAACGGCACCGAATTTGAGCAATGCTGGTTCCTTCATAACTTTTCGAGACATGAAAAAAATAACGACCTGCGCCGCGAGCTTGCGCTTCTGCGCCGGCACGA
>DBEXQE010000266.1:0-7929 GCA_048167245.1 Christensenellales bacterium
GCCGATCGAAAGATTTTTCATCATAGAACCCGACATTATGCCGTATACGATTAAAACCGGAATGACGGAAATTATGAGTCCCGCGTAATAAAGCGGTTTGCCGTGCCGCGACATATACAGAGAAAGTGTGTAAAGTCCGCTCGCGACCGTCGGCGACGACGGCAGATACATAAGCGGATTACCGTAGTTGTTCCACATAGATATCGCGGTGCTTACCGCCATAGCCGCCACTGCAGGCGCGGCTTGCGGCAACATTATTTTGAAAAACACCGTATTGTCGCCGCCGCCGTCCATATACACGGCTTCGGCGTACGACCAAGATATGTTTTTGAAAATACCGTAAAGAATCAAAAACGTGCTTCCGAAACCGCCGCAACTCGTAACCATCAAAAACAGCGGTCCCGTGTTGTAAAGACCGAGCGCCGAAACGAGTTTGTACATAGCCGCGCTCGAACCTACTATCGGCACCGTCATAGAAAATATCGCGCACCCGTAAATGAATTCTCTGCCCTTAAACTTGAACTTTGCGAATATGTACGCCGTTATCGAGTGCCAGAACATAGAGAACAACAGTCCTATGCCGACGTACCAAATACTGTTGAAGATCATTCCGAGAAAGTTTACGCCTTCGACCTGCATTTCGGAAAACGCTTTTAAGTAATTCGAAAAATGAAATACTTCGGGAATGTAAAACGCGCCTTTGAGCGACATAACCGTGTCTATCGAATGGGGTTCTTCGAACGACAGCACGAGCATCCACAAGAACGGAAACGTCAGCGTAATCGCATAAACCGCGAATACGACCGCTACAACTCCGAACAGGACTTTTTCGCTCTTGGACCTTTGATTAAGAATATCTTTCGATTTTATTTTTTTCATTTCTTTCCCGCCTTTCGATCAATATTCCACCGAAGGTATTTTTTCGAGCAACAGCCAGCGCACGAACAGTATGACGGGAAGCGTAATCAAAGTAAGCGTAAGCCCGCCCGCCGAAACGAGCGAATACTGCCCCTGCATATGATTTCCGCCGCTGTATACCATACTGAATATCCAGTGCGCCAGAGTATGCGCGCCGAGCGTAAACGACTGATTGTCGCCGACGAGCAACATTATTTCGCCCGAAGAATTCAGTATGCCCGTAAATTGCAACACTATTATTGTCGACAGCGTGGGCCAAATGAGCGGCAATATAAGGCTGAAAAACTCGCGCGCCGCGCCGACGCCGTCCAATCTTCCCGATTCGAGAACTTCCAAGGGTATGCGCGCCATAGCTCCGCATAAAAGCAGCATATGAAGCCCCATAGCCGTCCAAACGGAATAGAACATAACCGTTTGCACTACAGTATCGCTCGTGCCCAAAAGTCCGCTTTGCGGCAAAGATATTCCGAACCATTTGCAGATAGTGCCGAGCGGTCCCGTCGTTGCGATAAACTCTTTGAAAACGCCCGTCATCGCGACTGAAGATATGATAACGGGAAAATAGAATATAATTCTGAAAATTTTATATCCCGCAACTTTCTTGAACAAAAAATACGCTACGAGCAGTTGAAGCGGCAATCCGACGAACAGCCCCAGCAGAAAGAATTTAGCCGTGTTCTTTACGGCTATGCTCACGTTGCCTGCGGGAGATAATTCCCGCCCGATCAAACTGTTCCAAAATATTTTGAAATTATCGAACGTGAACGCGCCCGTAAATCTGTCTTGAAACGCCTGCACGAACGAACTCATATTAACATACAGAAAAAATACGAGCCAGCTTAAAATCGGGATAACGAGCCACAGCCAAATAAAACGCAGTTGCCCTTTCCTAAACCCGCCCAAGCCGACTTTCGATTTTTTTATCATTTTGTTTTCTCCTTCGGTCTGTTTTGTTTTTCCAAAGCAAAGTCGGAATAATTTTGCTCTGCCCAAAGTCCGAATCCCATCCAACCTGCTCTGCCGAAACGGTCGTTAAGATACACGAAATGCCCGTACGGTTTGAAATCGTTTTCCGCAACGCCGAAAAGTTCTCTCGGAATAACCTGTACGTGAAAAAATCTTCGCTTAGACGGGTCGTCCGACAAATAAACTCTCTTTACATCTTTTACGCCGCTCGGAATTTCTATGTCTTTCGGAACGCCGTCGCTTTTATACAAATGATTTTTCGCCGTGCCCGCATTGAATCCGCTCACGTACCCGTAATGGAATTTTTTGTTCAGCGCGTTGCCGCCTATATACGTCTCCGCACGGCTTTTGAGTTCGCTCCCGTCGTCGCGGAAAACGCGCGTTTCTCCTTTTTCGTCTGTTTCGACTCGTACTATTTTATCGTCGTAAACGGAATATCCGAAATACAGATTTTTTTCGTCGTAAAGCATACGGCGTGAAAAACGCGCCGACTTATCGTAATATTCCATATTCTCGTAGCTTCTCAAAACGGTTTGCGGTTTCGCTTCGTTCCAAACGCTGTTCTCATTGTCTACGAAATTCAGTTGCTTGTCGGACAGCGGATCTATGCCGCCGCAATAATAAAACGCCGCGGTTTCGGTTTCGAAATTTTCGTATTTCGCTATTTGTTCGCTTACCGTCGAATAAATACTGTCTATTCTGCTTTTGACGGTAGGCGTAACGGCTTTTTCGGCGGCTTTTTTCAAAACCGCGAGAACGTCGTCTTTTATTCCCGCTTTGACTATAAAAGCGTACACGTAAACGTCCGCGCCCGTAGCATACCAAACGTATGCGGGAGTATTATCCCACCCTTTTTCGATAAGATCGAAATATTTTTTCATTTCGGCGGCGCATTCTTTGTATACAATCGAGCAATATCTGTCTTTCAGCTCGCACAAATCGGCTTCGGGATTCCAAGCAAGTTTGTTTATCGCCCAAGTATAGAACTCGTTTAAGTCGTGGAATTTTCTCGCAAACGCCTGCCTTTCGTTATATTCGGAAAGTTGTCCGCAATCGACGCGCCCTTCCGGCGTAAAGCCGCAAACGCCGATATCGCGCCACCACAACAAGTTTTGTTTTACAGTTTTAAGTAACGGGCGCGAATAAATATCGCCTTTGAAACAGTTCCAATACGCGTTAATGCAAACGCTTTCGCTCTTTTTCGTCCAAGCTATTATATTGTCGCGCGTATAATGATTATCCGAATTTACGGGGTCGTTGTACGCGACTTTTTCGTTGGCGGTAAGCGGCGCTACTTTGACTATGACTCTGCCGTCCACCTTTACGGCAGGCGCGGAAAAAGAATACATATACGCCTGAGTTTGAATAACCGTATTCGGGCGCAGTTTATTAAGTTCCTTAATAAGGCGGTTTATGAAATTGAAATAAACCGTCGACTTGTAATTTTCGTCGTCGGGATATACGGTAGCGCCGTCGTCCGCCGTAAACGGTTTTAAGTCGAGCCGCTCGCCGCCGCGTATCACGCAAAAATACGGATCGTCGGGCATATTCCACCCGAGTATATCCGCGGGATCGCATTTTTCGTAATAATCCGCCATACGTTTCGCATAAACGGCGGGAACTTCTTCGTTGTAATAATTTATGTAGCTTTCGAGCTCGTCGGATTTTTTCGGCACGCCGAATTCGTCCGTCATAAAGTACTCGGGGTGAGAATCGATAAGGTCGTCGATGTTGCGAAATTCCGCGCTCGCCAAACTTTGACCCACCACGCCGTAATTATACCAATCGGCTTCGCAATGGTGATAAACGCCGTTTATTTTGTTGCGCCCGAGATATCGCGCAATGCCCGTATCGCCGTGATCGACTCCGTCCGTGCCCTCTCCGCAAGTATTCCATACGCGCACCTTAAAAGGCGACTTTTCCGCATAGTCGCAAACGGAAAAATTTACGTTATCCGCGGGAAGCGTTTCGACCGCATAGTCGTATGCGCCGCGCGCCCAAATTATATCCGCATTCTTTTCAAGCAGATCGTGAACGCCGTAGAATACGCCCGCTCCGCAGTGAGAAAGCACATAAATCTTCCCCCCCCCGTCGCACCTTACGGCAAAACCGTCCGTGCCGTTCAAATATTCCGCGTCCTTTTCATAACGTTTCGCCAAACGTTCGTCGTCGCAAAACCGTGCCAAAATTACGCCCGTGCCGACGCTTTCGAAATCGTCCGTTTTAACCGTTTCCGGACGATTTCCCGTAATGCGGAAAACACCGTCGGCAACGTCGGCCGCCGCGGTTTCGATTATCTTCGGGCAGTCGCTTTTAACGTAAAATACAGTTTTCCCATTTTCTCTCGTCATATTCCCGCACCGATTTTTTATAATTTCGCAAGTTCGGTTTTTATAGCGTCCCACACGATATCTACGCACCAATAATGCCCGAGTTCCGTTTCTATCGACTTACAGTTATTCGGAACTTTTTCCGCCGCGTAAATCTTCTTCACCGTTTCGTATCCGCGGCGAACGCCTTCTATCAAAAACGACGGATCGAGCTTACCGTTTATCAAAACGAGTTTTCTCGGCGCAATAAGGCACGCCAAGTCCTGCATATCGAAATACTTGAAAGCAAACGGAATATAGTTACACGAGCAGTGATAAAACCTTAAAATCGACTCGGGATACGGACAGAACGCGCAACTCGGAACGCAGATTTTTATGCGCTCGTCGTAACACGCCGCATAGTAACTTGCCGTGCCGCCGCCCGAATTTCCCGTTACGACGATTTTATCCAAATCGCAAACGTCGCCGAAATTTTTCAATACGTCTATCGTTTTGCTTATGTCGAAACAGCGTTCGCCTATAATCGACCTGCCGGTAAGCGACGCCGTCATCGCTTCGTAGTAGCACCCCGCGCAATCGCCCAAGTGCACTCTGCGGTTAGGCTCGTTCTCGGCTGCGCGCTCGCCCATTCCGCGCTGTTCTATCGCAACTGCTACGTATCCTTCCTTTACTGCTTGAACCGCAAACATACCGCGCGTTTTTTGATACGCTTCGTCTTCGGGGTACTTTACTATGCCCACGGAATTATGCGCGCCCGTAGAATGACCTTGAAGCGTTATTACTACGGGTCTCTTTTCTTTTATTCCGTCGGGAACGAGAATATAGCACGGCACGAGAGAACCGTTTTCGGACTCGAACGTAAAACGAATTTGCGTGTAGCCGTCTTTCTTCTCTTTGCTCTCTATTTTGAAATTATCGTTTTCCGCCGCATTTTTTTCTATATCGTAAAGTCCCGTAAGATACATAAACTTTTCGCGCAACGCGGCTTTCCACTCGCCGTAATTCGCCGTTTCGTCGTAACTTAAAAGCGGCTTGCATTTCGATACAAATCTGTCGCGCGCATACTTCCCGTCGATTTTCCCGTCCATTATTCGTCTCCCTGCGATTTCATCTTGATTCTTAAATCAAGACTTCCCTTGTTTTTTTAATATTATACCACACACAAAATGCAAAATTCAATATGTATTTAATTGCATTTTTTGTGAATTTGTGGTTTAATTGTAAATAAGGATTTACAATTACAAAATTCCAGGGTTTGATAAATGGAAAAATATATCGTTCCGTCGTTCATTGCGGACGAATTCACAATAATGGATTTGGGATACGAAAAAGACGCTCGCAAACCGCCGATAGGTCCGAAAACGAGATATCATTATATAATTCACGTCATTATTTCGGGAAAAGTGGCATTCGGATCGAACCCGTCGAAACCCGAAACGGTTCTGCACGGCGGACAGATTTACGCCATTTATCCCAACGATGTATCACTATTCAAACCGCTTCCAGACGAACCAGTCGAACAATATTTTTTGGGATTCGACGCAAAAAACGACGAAATAGTTCGCTATTTGGGACTGACGAAAAATAATCCCGTTCAAAATTTCACCGATTTCAAACGAATTTCACGCGCTTTCGACAACCTTATCGACTGTTGGCTGAATTCGAATAAGGACAAATTTTTGTTTCTTATGTATTTTTACAATCTGCTTCAAGCATTAAAGCCGCAAAACAGCGTCGTGGATACGGAAAAATCTAATTTCAAAGACGTTTTCGCCTATGCGATAAGATATATGGAAGATAATCTATACAGAAATATGACGATAAACGAACTTACCGATTATCTGAAAATCGACAGATCGTATTTCTCGAAAATATTCAAAAAGCAGTTTATGTACTCGCCGTATCAATACTACCTGAGAATAAAACTGCTTAAAGCCCAAACAATGATTACGTCCACCGACTTGACCGTAACCGAAATAAGCGAAAAATTCGGATTTTGCGACATCGCCGCTTTTTCGCAAGCGTTTTTCCGCCAGTTCAAAATGCGCCCGAACGAATACCGTCAGTCGATACGCCGCACCGACAACAACGTAAACGCAAAAATTTCGGATATAGTCCCACCTATAAAATCATAACCGACCGTAAAATATGTGCCTGTCAGATACAAGCGGCGGCAGAGCTGACGATGGCGGCTAGCGCCGCCATCGTCACCCTCGCGCTGTCGCGCTCGGGCGCCGAGACAGGCACATAACCGACCGAACGGACGCAACGAATAAATGACCAACCCTACGGAATAAACGTGAACGATCTGACGAACCGAATGTAACAGAAAAATCAATAGTAACATACCGAACTTTATGCGACCTAATGTAACCTAAATCTACGTCTATGTTACCCTGTGGGATTGCGGCGCGTGCTTGGCTTTGTACAAGTGCGCCGCTTCGCGTCGCAGCCAAGCGCACGCCTCGCAACCGACCTACCGAATCGAGTAAACACACCGAAATAGAACCGAAAAGACCTATCGCTCGGCAAATAGAAACCCGTACACCATACTTGAAAATACTCGGGCGGCACGCGCAGGCTTTCCGTGCTCGCCCGAGTGTTTCTACTAATACGATTAAGCACAAATTTTTTCTAACAGCGATTGCAATATAGCAGTCGTTGTTTTCTTTATGCCGTAAAAGCCATTTGTTTCGGCTTGTACGCCTTTTGTCGTACTTCGGCGATTACTTTCCCGTTAACAGCGTTTGTTTGCGTTTACGACGCGTTTTAAGCCGTTTTACAAATATCCGTTTAATTTGCCTTTTCGGTTTTCGGTCGGTAGCACAGATAAAAGCGCAAGTCAACGGAAAAAACTTTCGCTTAAAAGTCGAATAGTAAACGGTATTTTTACGCAAAACTTTTTTCTTTCTCGTTGACTTACGTGTTACTAAATCAAATGAATGCGGCTTGCGGGATCTTTTCTCCGTGCTACTCCGTTTTATTGCCGAAAAGGCAAATAAATCAAACGGAGATAAAAACAAATGAAAGAAGTAAGCAAAAGCAAGTTCCCGGACTTTGACATTCTGAAAGAAGAAATCTCGCCGAGTAACGTTCTCTCTATGTCGGAAACGATAGCATTTTCCGAAACACGTTTTCTCATTGGCTATATGGGAAGCCGTATGCAAAAGATGTACGCAGATCTAATTACGGACATAAAGCATAAGTACGAAACAAATCACGTATTCAGCAATAGTTACGATCTTGTTCAGGAATGTGCGTTATATTTGACCAAACACTATGGCAAGCACTTATATGACATAATCGGTTATACCAAGAAAGGCAAGAAGATAACCGTACAGATAGCTTGCATAAAAAAGATGACGAAACTCATAAACCGCAAGTGGAGCGACGGATACCGTAGTATAAGCATCGAAGATTTAACGCCGAATAACGAACCGTCTGTTGAAATACAAGAAGAAATGATACAAGACTATACAGTGTACGACAGAATTGTAGAAAGCCTAAACTTAACGGATAATATGCGTACCGCACTCGAATGCAGAATGTCGGGACTGAGCTATCCCGAGATAGGAAGAATACTCGAAAGGGCGCAATCCACTGTATTCGAGTATTTCATAAAAATGCATCAGAGATATATCGATATTTATGCCAAATAACAAAAAACTTTCTCAAAGTCGAAAAAAACTTTCGAGTTTGAGAGCTATTATTTTTT
>DBEXQE010000267.1:0-1807 GCA_048167245.1 Christensenellales bacterium
CTCCGCAGATCATGTCGGAGCTAATTTTTTATGATCGCAGCGTAAACGGAGGCAGACAATGAAAATAGCAGTCGATATATACGGCGGAGATCATTCGCCGGACGAGATAGTAAAAGGCGCGGTAGAAGCTCTTTCTTACGACAAAGACCTTTCGCTCGTGCTTGTGGGACACGAGCAACCGATCAAAGACGAGTTATCCAAGTATAAGTTCAACGCGTCGAAAATCGAAGTCGTGAACGCCACGGAAGTTATAACGAATAACGAGTCGCCGACGAGCGCGATCAAGCAGAAGAAAGATTCGTCGCTCGTCCGCTCTTTGGAACTGCTCAAAAACGACGAGAGCATCGGAGCGATGGTTTCGGCGGGAAGCACGGGAGCCGTACTTGCGGGCGGAATATTCAAAGTAGGGCGCATAAAGGGCATCAACAGACCCGCGCTCGCTCCGCTTTTGCCTACCGTGAACGGCAAGGAAGTTACGGTAGTCGACACGGGCGCCAACGTGGATTGCCGTCCCGAATTTTTGGCGCAGTTCGCGCTTATGGGTTCGGTCTATATGAGATCCTGCGGCGTGGAAAACCCGAGAGTCGCTCTCGTGTCCGTCGGCGTGGAAGACAAAAAGGGCAACGAACTTACTCATCAGGCGTTCGAACTTCTGAAAAATCTGCCGATAAATTTCGTCGGAAATATGGAAGCGCGCGACGCGTTGAGCGGCGAGTACGAAGTTCTCGTCTGCGACGGATTTGTCGGCAACGTACTCGTAAAGAGCGTGGAAGGAACGGCGGGACTTGTTATGAAAAAGCTCAAAGATGCCATAATGAGCAGTACGAGCGCGAAGATAGGTTACTCGCTGTTTATGAAGAAAGCGTTTGGACAACTCAAAGAAGACATGAACTACAATGCAAAAGGCGGCGCGCCGTTGCTCGGAATAGAAAAAGTTATAGTCAAGTCGCACGGTTCGTCCAAAGCGCTTGCTATCCGCGCGTCGATACTAAAAGCCGCAAATCTTTGCCGCAGCGGTCTTGTGGAGAATATAAAGAGCGGTCTTGCTTCGCTTCAAAGCGAAACGAAAACCGAATAAGGAAAGTCAATGCCCGATCATAAAGATTTGTTTACACCCGAAGAGATAGCCGAGATCGAAAAGATTATCGGCTATACTTTTGAAGACAAGCGCCTTTTGTGCAAGGCGTTCGTTCACAGTTCGTTCGCAAAGGAAAACGGCGTTGCGAGCAACGAGCGGCTTGAATTTTTCGGCGACAGGATCCTTAATTTTTTAGTATCCGAGCAACTGTTTCTGAACGTCGAAGGAAGCGAAGGCGTACTGAAAGACGAACTCGAATGCAGGGTTTCGTCGCAGCCGCTGTGCGCGCTCGTCAAAAAGCTCGACCTTTTCGGGTACGTAAAACGTTCGAAAAACGTATCGTTCGGGGACAAGAAGATCTCGGACTTGTTCGAAGCCTTAATAGCCGCCGTTTACCTTGACGCAAAGGGCGATTTTGCGCCTTGCCGCGCGCTCGTGAAAATGATAGAGCCGAGCAAGGAAGATAATTATATCGGCAAACTCAAAGAATTCTGCGAGAAAAACAAGCTCGGAAAACCCGAAGCGCGGTATTTCGGCGAGAGTCCCTTCGAGTGCGTCGTTACGGTGGACGGGCAGGAGTTTTCGGGCAGCGGGATCGGCAAATCCGCCGCGGAAAAAGACGCGTGCAGAAAGGCTTGCGAAAAGCTGAATATTTTATAAATCGAGCGGACAGCCCCGATTTTATTTGCGTTTTTTTCTCGTAAATGGTATACTTTATAAATCACCGAT
>DBEXQE010000268.1:0-1788 GCA_048167245.1 Christensenellales bacterium
CATTATGGTATCGGAAAATACCGAAAACAGCACCAAAATAGGCAGAACCGCGATTACGAGCCCCGCGAAATATTCGGGATATTTCGTGCCGTCGCGCTTAATCGAAAGCTGAATCTTGTATATTCCCGACGCAAGCGTGGGATAATCGGGCATATACAGCAGAAGCGTCTGATAGTCGTTCCAACAGGTTATAAACGAAGTTATGAACAGCGTTACTATGCACGGCAACGCCTGCGGAAGCATAATCTTGGTAAATACCGTAAAGTGCCCGCCGCCGTCTATGAAAACGGCTTCGGCATAGCTCCACGAAAGATTCGAGAAGAAGCCGTAAAGTATAAGGAAATTAAATCCGAATCCCGCAAAGTTCGTTAAAAACGGAAACAGCGGCGTGTTGTAAATCCCCATTCCGTAAGTCAGTTTGTACATTGCCGCCGTCGTGCCTATTACGGGAATCGTCATCGAAAAAACGGCTATTCCGTAAAAGAACAGGCGACTGCGGAATTTGTATTTGGAAATTACGTATGCCGTTAGCGAGCTTGCCGCTATGCCGCTGAACGTGAAAAGCAGGCAGTACCAGAGGCTGTTGAAAAACATTTCGGGCAGGTACACGGCGCGTCCGACCGAATCTACGAACTTCATATCCGTAAACGCAAGCAGATAATTCTTGAACCGCCATACGTCGGGCGTATGGAACGTTGTAGCCGCGCTTACGTCGTTAATGTACTCCAAACCGTCTTTGAGCGAATTGATTATAAGGAACAGAAACGGCAATATGAAAGACACGGCGTAGAGCGCAAAGAGCACGAATACAATGCCGAACAAAACTTTTTCACCCTTTTTGCGCACGGTGAGTATATACGCCGCATCGTTTTTTCCCGTTCCGAATTTCGAAATCTTTGTTTTCATACCTATACCCCCGCCTTAATACTCTACCGTCGGCAACTTGTTCATAAGACACCGTACAAACATAATAATTGGAACGCCGACTACGGTAAAACAGAGCCCCGCGCAGGAAACTATATTGTAGTTTGCGGTGGATCCGCCTATTACGCCGTTGCCGTAAACCTTTTCGAATATCCAATAAGCAATAGTCGTCGTTTCGTAATCTCCGCGCGTAAACAGAAGTATCGGACCCGTCGAAGTGAATATAGTAGTAAACGTAACGATTATTACGGTCGAAACGGTCGGCAGAATCAGCGGGAAAATCATCTGAAAAAACTCCCTGAACGCCGAACAGCCGTCAAGTCGCGCCGATTCGAGAATTTCCACGGGGACGCGCGTCATTGCGCCGCCGAACAACAACATATTAGTCGAAATACCCGTCCACACCGTATAGAATATAATAACGTTCGTAGCCGAGCCCGCACGCGCGAGCAAGCCCTCGGGCGGCAACGGTCGACCGAACGCGTTCATTATATTGCCCAAAAGTCCGCTCGGAGCTATAAACTGCGAAAATACTGTAGTCATCGCCACGCTCGAAACAATCGCGGGCAAGTAGAAAATTATTCGGAAGCCCTTGTACAGCGCGATTCTCTTGTACAGAAAGTACGCGACTACCAAAGCTATCGTATTCGTTATAAGCAAATGCGCGAGAAAGTATTTGAACGTATTTTTTACGGCTATGTTGATTTCGCCGTACGAAGCCGTAAGATTTTCCCACACGTTGCGGAAATTCACCCAGGTGAACTCGCCTGTTCGCATATCCGTAAACGCGAGCTTTATCGAACTCAGATTTACCGACAACCAAAAAACAAGCCACTGCGCGACGGGCAACGCGAGCATACATAC
>DBEXQE010000269.1:0-4517 GCA_048167245.1 Christensenellales bacterium
AATCCGTATTTACGTTTATTCTCGTTCTGATAGTCGTAAGAATAATGGGCAAGCGGCAACTCGGCGAAATGCAACCGTTCGAGCTTGTCATCACGCTGATCATAGCGGAAGTCGCCTGCATACCCATGAACGACCCGTATATCCCGTTTTACTGCGGGATAGTGCCTATAATCACGCTCGCGGCGTTGCACCTTTTAATGTCGTTCATATCGCGCAAGAGCATAAAAGCGCGGCGCGTTATAAGCGGCAGGAGCATAATCGCGATCGACAAAAACGGCATAAACTACGAGAATTTGCAGAAGATGAATCTTAACGTGAACGACCTTATCGAAGCCGTACGTTCGTCTGGCTATATAGACTTCAACGAAATAGAGTATGCCATATTCGAAACGAACGGCAAGATCTGCATAGTCGAAAAAGCGACCGATCCGACGAAGCCGAAGCCCGCGCTTCTGCCCGTTTCGCTGTATATCGACGGCTATTGGGAAAAAGAAAATCTTTCTCTCGCGCAGATAACCGAAGACCGGGTAACTGATATTTTCGCGCAAAACGGCTATAAAAATCAAAAGGAGATCCTGTATGCGGATATCCGTCAGGACGGCACCGTATACGTAAGCCCCAAGCGCGGCGCATGCTTTACGGGAAAGATAGAACTTGCAGGGGGAGTTAGCTGGTGAAAAGGCTCGTTGTTATTATGGTTTTGTTCGCCGTCATGATGGGATTCGCGGCGGGCGAACTCGTGTTCACTACTAAGTTCTACTCGACGCAATACGAAAAGCTGAGCGAACTGAAAGTTTGTTTCGACGCAGACCCGAAAGACTTAAACCGCGAAAGCGTGGTAAAAGCCTACGACGACGCCGCGGCGCACTGGGAAAAGGGCAAACGCTATATAATGATGCTCGGGAACCATAACTACGTAAAGTTCGTCGACGAGAAATACGTGTCGCTCAAAGAGCTTATACGATTAAATCAGGAGTCAGACGCGTACGTCGCGCTAAGCGTCGCGCTGAATTATATCGAAGATCTGAAAAAAGATAATTACCCGTTATTGCCCAATTTGCTGTAATTTGATTGCAAAAAATTCCGAAAAGTAATAAACTGTATTTATGAAGTTCGAAGAACTCAAAAAGCATTTAAGTTCCGGCACGTTGCGTCCCGCATATATCTGCGTGGGCGACGATGCGTTTGTTCTTCAAAAGGCGGAAGGACTGTTCAAGTCGCTTGCTCCCGCAATGCCCGATTTCAACGTGTCCGTGTTTTCCGAAACTTCGGACTCTACGGCAATTCTCGACGCGTGCGAGAGTCTGCCCGTGATAGATCCGCTCCGCGTCGTGCTTGTGAAAAATTTCAAGGGCGACGCTTCGAAATTTTCGGTATATCTGAAAAAACCGAATCCGTCTACGGCGCTCGTATTTTCGGCTCAGTCGCTGAAAGAAGGCTTTTCGAAAGTTATCGGCATGCTCGAACCCGTAGACTGCAACAGGCTCGAAAACAGATTTATAATGAATTATATCGCAAAGACCGTTGCGGCGGCGGGGAGTTCGGTGCAACGCGACGCGGCTGAACTGCTTATAGAATACTGCGATTCGTATATGACGCGCATAGCCACCGAAACCGAAAAGCTCGCGCTTTACAAGCTCGGCGGCGTCATAACGGCGGACGACGTTAAAAATCTCGTAAAGCCCGAAACGGATTACAAGATATTCGAGCTGTCCGAAGCCGTGGCGAACAAGCAGAACGTAAAGGCGGCAAAGGTATTGAACACTTTGCTGGATGACAAACTCGCGCCGTCGGCAATTCTCGGAATGATCTACTCGCACTTCCGTCGGCTCCTGTATTGCGCGATAACTCCGAAAGACGAAAATATAGCCGGGCTTTTGGGCGTCAAAGAATACGCCGTAAAAAAAGCGTCGGAGCAGGCGGGCAAATACACGCCCAAGCGGCTTATGAAAATATGCGACGGATTTCATAAAGCGGACGCCGATTTCAAATCGGGTAAAATGACGGATCTTACCGCGCTCGAAGTAACCGTAATGGAAATACTCAACGAAAGATGAAATTTATAGCCGAAAAGAAAATAAGTCCCGTTATAGCGGGGATCGCGCTTTATCTGTCGTTCTGTGCGGCGGAATTCTATTTCGCGCGCGGCGATTGGGCTTTCACGCTGTCCAAGGCGGGCGCGCTGTATCAGACGGCTTTTATATCCAACCCCGTTTTCGCGTTTTTGGCGGGCGGAGCGCTCGGATATATTTTCTACGAACTCGTTACGCTTTTTCTGTTCAGGTCCATGCGCCTGAAACTCGGGTTCGTCGCGGAAGACATGAAGTACGAACTCAGATTTTTCTATTTCGCCGCAAACTGCGTCTGCGCTTTGCTGTCGCTCCTGTATCTCATTTCTCCGATAATTTCGATATACGGCGGAGTCATATTTCCGTTCGTTACGACCGCCGTTTTCGCCGCGCTTTATCTGCGGTACGTTTTCGGCGCGCACGATATCAAGACTCTTTTCGGGTTTATTCTCGTCCGCATGGGGAGCGCGTACATAGGCGTTTACGCTTTCCTTACCGTACTCAAAATGATAGGGGTGGCGTGATGAAAAAGTTCTTTTCGTTACTTTTGGTCGCGCTCGCTCTCGTTGTCCTTACGGCTTGCGGCGGAAAGAAAAAGGCATTTTCGTATTCCGCGCCCGCGGACGGCGTTCTCGGCACGGACAATATGGACGCAATGCTCAGAAAAGTTCTGAACATTTCCGACGATCACCCCAACGGCGATATGGGAGAGCGGCGACCTTTCTCCGAGTCCGAAAAGAGAATGGCGGAGCATATCGAAATTATAATGAAAGAGATAGCGGGCGACGGGAGCGGTTTCGAAATAGATATAACTCCGTACAGCGTGTCGGGTTACGGCGAAACGCGCAACGTAGTGGCAAGGAAAAACGGCACGGGCGAAGAGCCGCGGAAAGTCGTCGTGATCTGCGCGAATTACGACGCGCTTATAACTCAGCCGAGCGGGATCTTCGGCGCTAACGATAATCAGACCGTCAGCGAGTCGGTGGGCGCGCTCGAAAACGGTACGGGCGCGGCGGCGACGCTTGCTCTCATGCAGTACGTGAAAGACAGAACTTACGAGTTCGATATAGAGTTCGCGCTGTTCGGCGACGGAAGCTACGGCAATACGGGCGCGGGGCGTTACGTTTCGGAAATGCCCGCGCACAGACGGGACAATATTCTCATGGCGTTTTCGCTCAGACGCTTCGGCGGCGATAACCTGTATATGTACAACGAAGAAGTCGAAACGGCTTACGGCGATTACCTGTTCGAAGTTGCGAACGACAACGCTTTTTCGGTAATGCCGATCCCGAAGCAAATGCCCGTGATAAACGCGCAGGCGTTCCCGCGGTTACCGTACGCTCATTGGGCGATGTCGGGCGTCCACGCTCCGTTTATGAACGCTCATATACCCGTTGCCGCGGTGTTCTCGGGCAACTACGAAACGTTCAATCTCAGCGACGTGGAATCGGCTTCGTCGCAAATAGTTTCGTACGCGCGCGAAGACACCTACACGCGGCTTTGCAGAGATTTCCCGCTGTACGACGAACAGATGTCGGCGGCGGCAACGTTCGTCGCAAAGTCGATGGAGAGTCCCGATTTCGTTACGGCGATGAGCACCGCGAGATCCGAATTCAGAAATTACGATTGGGCGACGAAAAAATGGATAGTTCAGCTCGTCGTGATAGGGTTGCTTACGGCGGCGGGAGTAGTAGTGATAATTCTCGCCAAAAAGTTCGAGAAAAAATATCCTTACGTTCCCAAGAAAACCAAGTTGAGAATAGCGGTGTTCGGACCCGAATACGAAGATAAGGACGCCGACTTGATCGTAGACGTCCGCAGACCCGGCGACCCGTTCAGCGGATATTAAAAAAACCGCGGTGATGAAAGCCGCGGTTTATATTTTATCATAGGTCAGGGGAGCAGAGCCAAAAGCACCGAGAGCGTCCAGCCCTTGCCCGTAAACAGATTGCCCAAACGCTTGAAGAAGTTCGTGAACGCCTGCGTTATCCCGAAGTCGCTGAGCATGTCTTTCGCAACGTAGCCGAAGTTGAATTTATCGACTCTGAATATCCATATGAACAGGAACGTCGCTATTATCGTAAGCAAGATAAGGAACAACAGATTCAGAAGTATGCTCCGCAGATTCAAAGGGCTTCTGAGCTTTTTCAGCTTCATTGCGGGGTTCGAACTTTCCTTGATGGCTTCTTCGAGCTGCATCTGACTGAGTTGCTCGGGAGAGAGCGTGGAAAGGTCGGGACCTGCGAGCGTTTGAAGCGTGTCGGCGCCCTTTTTCGATTTTTTCTTTTTCTTTTTGCCCGTTTCGATAGGGGCTACGGGCGGTATCGGCGCAGAAAAAGACTGTCCCGCCGCACCTGCCGCCGCAGGATTCGGCGCACCTGTCGCCGCTCCGGGAATTTCGTTTTTATTTTTCTTTTTCTTGTCTTTTGCCATAGCGTCCTCTTATAA
>DBEXQE010000270.1:0-4981 GCA_048167245.1 Christensenellales bacterium
GAGCACCGGCGGAAAAACGGGCGCGGGTCGCGTAAGGATAACGAGATTTAACACTATAACGATAAAGACGACTCCCGCGTTCACATCGGTGGCGCGCGGAACTTCGACCACGCTCGTAAATACGAGCGTTGCAACCGAATACAACAATTCTTCCTGGGGACTTGCGTTCGCGGGAGCGGACTATAACAGCGTAGGCATATATTACCTTAACGGTTCGACGTATACGAGCGCGGTAGGCAGATACGTAGACAACGTTTCCGTTACGCGCAGTGCTTATACGGATCATTCGCAGACGCTTAAGTTTACTCCGCGCGTTTATATGAACAATCAGACGCTGTACGTGAGAATGTACAGCAATCAGTACAGGTTCTATATCTATCTGCCGATAAGGGTTACTACGCCGCAATCGGGTTGGGTTCGCAAAGATCAAACATTGACCCGAACGGTACAAAATAACACGTACACGCTGAAAGTAGGTCTTTCAACGAAAACGGGAACTCTCAGTTCCGACGATCTGAAAACGGATCCCGAAACGTGGGGAATATACAATCCGTCGGCAAACGGCAGACAGACTATGTTTATAACAATGCCGATCGGAATAAATTCCACGCTTACGGTAAACGCGGTAGACTTTTATACCGACGCGGACGCGGCGGACGGAGTATATATTGCCGCGGCAAACAAGAACGGAAACGACGCGGATTTCGATACCACGTTGAATACGGTATCGGACGGACTTTCGTTTCCCACGTACGGAAGCATAACCATAAAGCCGAAATCGACCGACAATACGGGATATATGCGGCTAACTTTGACTTTGCGCAACTACGAGAAAAAAGCCAACTATTCGGGCGTTTCGCTCCCGAGCGGCGCTACTTTGGAGAGTAGCGGACACGTTAAATGGGCTGAAACGACGGTAGACGTAGTGTTCAGGCTCGACAACACGCGCCCCGTGCCTATGAGCGCGAGAGGCGGCAAGGATGCGAGCGTAACCGTAAAGAGCGGCGAAACGGCTAAGATCTACGTAAATCAGTTTGCCGACGACCCCGACAGAAACGTTAACACGATCGGCAGAAACGCCGGCGATATTAAAGTTCCCACGCACCATTTCTTACCCGTTAAGAAAGACGCGGAAACGATAGTTACGCTTACGAATTCGCCGTATACTGATACGTTCACGGCGTTGAATACGACTAAGAAAGCAGATAATGCAAATGCAAATCGCGACGGGCGAGATAAATCGCTTACGTTCTTCGACGGTATGGGCACGAACGCGACGAACTGGAATTCGGAATGGATAACGACGAACGCCGCGGACGGCAAGGCTTACGTTGCGTACTCCGTAAGGACCGACGCGAGCAACGGACTCGACTATATAGAATTCACGGGTCTGCGCGCGACCGATAGCAAGTGGGCGGCGGGCGAAGCTCTCGGCGATTTCTATATATTAGTCAGAATAGTAGATGCGGGCGAGAGCGACGACCCCGGTATTTGGCTCCCTATCGCCATAAGGGTTACCGACGGCGACAGCACGAAAGTTTCCGCGATACCCGCAATGACTTTTAAGGTCGGCGAGACGGATAGAGAGAGCGAGATATTTACGCCCTGGGGCATGACTTATCAGTTGGGCACGACGCAAGCGACCGTCGGTATGGGGCGTTATCAAGGCACCGATTTCACCGACCCCGACAATTTGGGTTGGAACAGTATCACAAGCGAAAGTTATCCGCACAGGTACCTTGCTACCGACCGCGACAACTTTGTTTATTCGGGTTCGGACGCGGCAAACATAATGGATCAGCCGCAGAACGATCCGCTGTTTATCGATCATAAAGATCCGCACAATCAGAATTTGCTGAATAACACCGCCGCGACGAATTCCGACTTTTCGAAGTTCTTCAAGGTCGAATTCGTTAAGCTGTATATGCTCAAAAGCATTTTCGCCGACCTTACGAATTACGACGCGCTCGTTACGAACGGGTATATAAACGAAGTAAACGACAATATAGTTTGGATAAACGGTCTTAAAGTTACCGCGCTTAAATCGACGCAGAACATGTTTATCGAGTTCGACGTGAATATAGTTTCGTCGCGCGTAAGAAAGCAGTACGGCGCAACGGGCAACGCGTTCGATCACTCGACCACCGCGTCGCTCAGGTGCAAAGTCGAAGGCGCTACCCCGAGAGTTCTCGTCGATACAACGACGGGGAGCGGTTCGGACGCCGTTACGGTTAAAAATCTCGGCTCGACGATACGCAAAGACGGCAACGCTTCGATAACCGGCACGGGCGGTAACTACACGCTTACCGTGGAAGTCAAGAACGGTCAGACGCTCAGGATCACGCCGTACGATTTCGTTACCGACGGAGACTTGCCGAGCGAGATCAACAAGACCAACTCCAACCCCGCGGACAGCGGCTACAACGCTATGCAGACCGCTACGAACACCGCTTATAAAGTCAAGTTCGCGGATTCCGCCGCGGGCGCGCTTCTCACGAGCGGAAGTATTTACACCGAAGGCATGAGAATGGACCGTTTGCGTTTCGGGTCGCTCGGATACGTTCAGAACGACAGGTACGCAAGCATTACCTGCGATCCCGATACCGGCACGGACAGCAACGCAAGCCGCAATATCGACCGCATAATAGTTACCGGAAAGGAAAAGCCGACTTCGCAGAGCGTGTTCGCGTCTACTTCGGTAAACGTTTACGACAGTCAGGGCAACAGCATTACCGTTACGCTGAACGTGAGAGTCATCAACTCCGCGCCGCAACTTTCCGCGGCGGCTATCGAGCGCGACTATTTCAGGCTGTCGGCGAGCGGCACGGCTAACGCGACCAACGACGAAACTTTGCCTTCTAGGTCCGATCTCGACGGCAACAATAACACCGATCAGTTCTACGACGACCCGACCGCGGCTAAGAACGACGACCACAACATTCAGAACGTAAGCGCGGGGAAAGTTTATTATAACGTAAGAGAGTACACCGTGCGCGAGCTTGTGTTCGACGTGGACAGCACCGATAGAGAACGCGGACTTATCTCGATTTCGGAGAGTTCGTTCGCACCGAACGTTATTTATAACTATACGAGAATTCAGAACGCTACGACCGGCTTGTACGAGTACGTTCCGCTCGCCGATAAGTACGTGAGCGCCGAGATAACTAACGGCTCGGGACACAGAAGCAACGAGAGAGTTCTGAAAGTTACGGGACTTAGTTCCACGCAGGGTCTTACGGGGGGACTGTTTTTAAGGTTCGTCGCGACGGACGAAACTACGCCGTCGGTCTTGTTCCTGCAATTCGAAGTCATGAACAGCGACCCGGTGGTAGACGGCAACGGACTCGTCGAAAGCGAGAGATACGGAGAGAAAGTCTACTCGTGGGAGTTCGACGGCGAGAACAGGCGCACGAACAACAAGACGAAGTTCATCGTTTCCGACGCCGCTTTGGGCGAGCAACTCGTAAAAGCAAGCAATAACGGTCTTTCGAATTCGGCTCTGTATAACGTTATCGCAAGCGACGCCGACCAAAATCAGAAAGTCGTTCCCGTAGCTACCGCGTTGAACTTTACGGATAAAGTTCCGACCGTTATCAACCCCGATCTCGACGGTAACTCGCAAGGCGTTCTTCGCCCCGGCGACAGCCCTACGGACAGCGCGGCTATTTGGCTCACTTACGGCGGCAACGGTTCCGCAGGCAGCGGTTACACGGTCCGCGGCAACGTTACTCTGACTTATTACGAAAAAACGGGTAGCGACAACAGCGTTACGTTTACTCCGCATACTTTCCAAAGCACCGACAAATGGATAAATACGCTCGATTACGAATGGGCGATCGCCGTAAACGACAAAGCGCTCATCGACGCGGGCGATAAAGTTCAGCTCCATATGACGCTCACTTCGTCGAACCGTAACGTTTTGACGAAAAGAGAAATCATAACCGACGGCAAAGTTTCCGGTTACGAAACGACCGATATTTCGGGCGGCACCGAAGGCGGCTTCGGAGCAAGCACGGGCGTCAGAGTTCGCGCAAACGGCAAAAAGGTTACTTACAACGACGGCGTAGAAGATCACGATGTAGTCAATAACGTTTCGAGTTTTGTGAAAGTCAATCTCGATATCGTAAGCACGCCGACGAAACTTATCAACAACTTCGAAGCAAATACAGCCGCAGGAAACGTGGACGGCGATGAAACGATCTACTATGCGGAAGCTCCCGATACGACCGCAGACGGAGTTATAGTCCAAAAGAGTACGTTTACCTATCACCCGATAGAAGTGCCTACTACCGGATATACCGCCGTTCCGCTCTCGTACTTTGCGAGAACTTACGAGAACAGAAAGTATCCGCAGGAAATGCTCACGACCGTTAACTACGCTACCGATAGCGCGGTCGAGAGAGAAGGCAACTTCTCGCAAGCATATTCCGCAATAAGAATTTTCGACGGTTACGGCAATTCCTGGACGGGTAGCGACCTTAACAACAACCCGTACGTTACGGTATCCTGGGCTTATCCCGAAGAAATCATAACTACCAACAGCGGCGCGCAAAAGTATCTGATCCTTAATCCTTTCGCAAGACCCGTTTACGACTCGACGGTACAGGCAAACAATATCGTTCAGTCGATGGCTAATGCGGCGGAAGCTCAGCTTTACACCGAAGATACGCGCGGCATAAAACTTACCAAAAAGTATCAGCGCTCGAATAACGACGTTTATATCTCGGTAGATCTCTGTCAATGGGACATTCCTACGGGCGAAGGTTACCGCGAAGATATTACGAGAGAAAATCAGACGTGGCGCATAGCGGACGATCGCAGAGACTTAATAACCGTTCCCAAGGGCAGTGCGGCGGGCGCATATACCGCCAAAGCGACGAACGCTCCCGTTACCACGGTTACCGTTAAACTCAATATCGCGAACAGCGCAATGGAGCTGAAAGCCAAGACGACCGAAACGATCCGCACGAACGTCGGCGCT
>DBEXQE010000271.1:0-2124 GCA_048167245.1 Christensenellales bacterium
AACTGTAACGAATGGATTGAGTTAAAAATAACAAAGGTAGATGCGCAAAATACTGCCAAACTAACCGGTTATAGCGGGTCAGACGAAGCGGAAGCACTTTGCAATTTGTTTTCGAAAGATGCGACTAATTGTACTCAGCACAGTCTGTTGGCTCTTTCCAAAGACAAAACGATTTATCTTGATAAAATATCCTATATAACCGAACCTACCGCTTAAAAATCTTGCTAAAAATCGAATTATCGGAGAATTTATGATATACGACTATATGACATATACGGGCGCGAGCCTTTGGTGGGACGCTCGTTCGGAGTTCGGTCCCGACCGCTTTTACAGAATAACGGTCAATAACGGCAACTGCATTTATACGCGAGAATCGCTGTACTTTTTCGAAAATCTAATCCCCGATACGGAGTATCTTTTTCGTTTGGAAGTAGTCGATTCGAACGGCAAGACGTTCGGAGAAAAGGAAGAACGTTTACTGCGCACGAAAAAAGACTTGAAAACGGTCGATATCGACGCTGTCGGAAACGGGGTCGACGACGTAACCGAAACGGTCGAAAAAGCGCTGAAAAATCTAAAAGCAGACGAGCGGCTTCATTTTCCCGAGGGCGTTTATATTTGCGACGGAATAACGGTAAACGGCAATGCGGATATACGTTTGGATTCGGGCGTAAGTCTTGTTAAAAAGGGCAGTATTATATGATTCATACGGTTGTTTTCGACGACGAAGTAAAAATTTGGTGGGACTGCGTAAAGAATTTATCCGACGACGCTTATTTTTGCGTGGCGAAAAACGGCGAGAAAATTTGCGTGCCGAAAGACCGTTCCAACGTTACGTTTTTATCTCTCTTACCCGATACGGAATACGTTTTTTCCGTTTATTCCGTTTCGGGCGGCGAGCGGACGCTTATCGGTAAGGAAAAAGTAAGGACGCGCAAATGTAAGAAACGCATAGACGTAACGCGTCCGCCGTATAACGCCACAGGAGACGGCAAGACGTTGAACACCGCGGCTATCCAATGCGCAATAAACGATTGCACGGAAGACGATTGCGTATATTTTCCGCGCGGCGAATTCCTTACGGGCGCTCTCGATTTGCATAGCGGAACGGAATTACGGCTCGAACCCGACGCGGTTATACGCGGAACGGATAATTACGAAGATTATCTCCCTAAAATCAAAAGCAGGTTTGAGGGCGAAATGTGCGAGTGTTACCGCTCGCTTTTGAATGCAGGCGATGCCGACGAAAATAAAGACTGTGACGTTTTCGATATTACCGTGCGCGGCGGAAAGATCTTAGGCGGCGGCAACGCGCTCAGGATTTCGGAGATAGAAGCCGAAAAAGCGGCGGTGCTTGCGCGCCATGGCTACGAAAACGATCCGAATCCGCCGGGATTTTATGCGTCGGTTCTGCCGGGGAGAAAGCGCGGCAGACTTATGCAGTTTGCGAACGTTAAAAATATAGTCGTTTCCGATTGCGAATTCGGCGAGAGTCCGTCGTGGAATTTTCACGCGCTATTTTGCAAAGACATCGTTACTTGCGGGTGCAAGATAGTTTCCAAACGCATTTCCAACGGCGACGGGTGGGATCCCGATTCTTCGGAGAATTGCGTGATTTTCGATACTTTGTTCGACACGGGCGACGATTGCGTCGCCATAAAATCGGGTAAAAATTTCGAAGGATATAAGATAGGCAGACCGTCGAAAAACATCAAAATTTTCGACTGCTCGGCGGTGGAAGGACACGGCATAGCTATTGGCAGCGAAATGTCGGGCGGCGTGGAAGACGTGAGCGTTTGGAACTGCGATCTTTCGAAATGCGGTGCAGGAATTTACATAAAAACTCAACGTAAGCGCGGTGGTTACGTTAAGGACGTTTCTTTTTATAATTGCGTTTCTCCGACTTTGAGAATAGAGTATATGCGATTGAATAACGACGGCGAAGCCGCACCCGTTCCGCCTGATATAGACGGCATCGAGTTCGAAAATATCACTCTTACGGGTGTAGTCAATTCTACGGGAACGGGACGCACGCTGAAAAGAAAAGTCGTATTTCTCGCGGGATATGAAAACGGTTTTGCTGCAAAAAATATTTTGCTGAAAGATATATATATCAGGCATATA
>DBEXQE010000272.1:0-1792 GCA_048167245.1 Christensenellales bacterium
ACATTTCGTGAATTTTTGTGATATCATAAATAAGTACAACTTTTTTGGAGGATACAATGAAATACGAAATCGAAAGATCAAAAGGGGAAGTGAAAATCTCCTTTACGGCAGACGGCGAAGAATGGGAGAAAGAAGTTCAGAACGCTTATAATAAGAATAAGTTCAAGTACAGCGTTCCCGGCTTCCGCAAAGGCAAGATCCCGCGCAAAGTTCTCGAAACGCATTACGGAGCGGGCATTTTCTTCGACGATGCTTTTAACGCAGTGGCGTCGAAAGGCTACGCGCAGGCGCTCGGCGAAAATCAGGATATTATTCCCGTAGACGAACCTAAGGTGGATATACAAGAGTTTATCGCAAAGGAAGGCGATCGGCTTAAATTTTCAATGGTCGTAACCGTCAAACCAGAAGTTACGCTCGGAGATTACAAGGGGCTTAAAGTTCCGAAAGCCGAGTATCCCGTAGCGAAGAAAGACGTCGACGATGAAATAAACGCGGCGCGCGAAAGAGCTTCGAGAACGGTCAAAGTCGAAGACAGAGCCGTTCAAAGCGGAGATACCGTCGTTCTCGATTACAGCGGAAGCGTAGACGGTAAAAAGTTCGACGGCGGCACGGCTGAAAAACAGAATCTCGTTATAGGCAGCAATTCTTTCATTCCGGGCTTCGAAGATCAGATGATCGGCATGAAGATAGGCGAAACGAAAGATCTTAACGTGAAGTTCCCCGACGATTACCACGCGGAAGAACTCAAAGGCAAGGACGCCGTATTTACGGTTACCGTTCACGAAATAAGCGTAAAGGAATTGCCCGAGCTTAACGACGAGTTCGCGAAAGACGTTTCGAGTTGTGAAACTTTGGATGAGTACAGAAAGAGCATCGAAAAGCGCCTTACCGAGCAGAACGAGAACCGCGCCGACGCCGAAAATAAAAACAAGATGGTCGAGATGATCGCCGAGAACGCGAAAGTCGATAGTCCCGAGTGCATGGTCGAAGAAGAACTCGACTATATGCTCAGAGATTTCGAGTACAGACTTTCTTATATGTACGGCGGAATGAAAATAGACGACTACTTCAAGTACACGGGTTCTTCGCGCGAAGACTTCAAGAAAGACAGACGCGACGAAGCGCTCAAAGCCGTTAAGACCCGTCTTGTATTGCAGGAGATAATAAAAGCCGAAAAGATCGAAGTTACGGACGCCGACGTTGACGAGCAACTCAAAAAGAATGCCGAAATTGCTCAAAAACCGCTCGAAGAGTATAAAAAGTCCGTAAGCGAGCATAACATAGAACACGTCAGAAACGATCTGCTCGTGAAAAAGACGCTCGACACGCTCGTTTCGCTCAATACGTTCGAAAAGAAAGCGGCTGCGAAGAAGTCGGAAGATAAGCCCGCGACCGAGAAAAAACCTGCGGCAAAGAAAACGACCGCAACGAAAAAGGCATAGTTCTCAAATAAAACAAATTACGCCAAATTCTACGAATAAAAAACAAACGGGAGGGTATATAATATATTATGCTTTCAAACAATCTTGTACCTATGGTAGTAGAACAGACCAACAGAGGCGAGAGATCTTACGATATTTATTCGCGTTTGTTGGAAGACAGAATTATCTTTCTGACAGGCGAAATCAACGATATCAGCGCGGACATAGTAATAGCGCAGTTGCTCCATTTGGAAGGTAAAGACCCCGATAAGGATATAAGCCTTTATATAAACAGCCCGGGCGGAAGCGTTACGGCGGGAATGGGAATTTACGATACCATGAATTATATAAAGTGCGACGTGAACACGATC
>DBEXQE010000273.1:0-2316 GCA_048167245.1 Christensenellales bacterium
AAAAAAATTCGAAAAGGCGGCAAAAAAGAGTCTGCGTTACGGATATATTTTCGCAAGTCATGCCGCGCTTTGTCGGCTCCTGTCCGTTAAATATTCTTTGGGAGCGCGCACGCGCAAGGCATACGAAAAACGCGATAAGGAAGAACTTTTCCGCATAGCCGCGGATTATAAAAAAGCCGAAAAATATTTACGAATTTTCTATGCTGCTTTCGAAAAGTTGTGGTATAATGAGAACAAGCCGCACGGATTCGACGTACAGGATCTGAGACTCGGCGGACTTAAACAGCGTCTTGTTTTGTGCAGAGCAAGACTCTAATGAAAACTGCGGAAAAGAGAAACATGTGGAACGGAAAGAACAAAGCGGTAACGTTCAGTTTCGACGACGGCGTGAAACAGGATATCCGCGCGATAGAAATTCTGAATAAGTACGGGCTGAAAGCTACGTTTAATCTGAATTCGGGTTATCTCGGCAATGTGGGCAAAGGCGATTATAACGGCAAAACCATAATTCGAGACAAAGTCCGCGCGTGCGACGTCAAGTCCGTGTACGCGGGACACGAAGTCGCCGTACATACTGTATCGCATCCGAATCTGACTATGCTCGACGAAGAAAGCATAGTTTATCAGGTCGAGAAAGACAGAGAGATATTGAGCGAGCTTTGCGGCTACGAAGTCGTAGGCATGGCGTATCCCTGCGGCGGAGTGAACAACGACGACCGCGTTGCGGAAATAATAAAGCGCAGAACGGGCGTGAAGTTTTCGCGCACGATAACGTCGACGCATGATTTCGATTTGCAGGATAATTTATACCGTTTCGATTCGAGCGTTTATTATACCGAATACGATAAAACGATATCGCTTGCCGAAGAATTTATCTCGCTTGAAACGGATAGACCGCAACTGCTGTATATTTGGGGTCATACATACGAACTCGATTACGGCGACAAGATCGATTGGGAGCGTTTCGAAACGCTTTGCAAGCTGATTTCCGGCAAGAGCGATATATTTTACGGAACGAATAGGGAAGTGTTGTTATGAAAGCGAAAAGATACATTGCAACGGAATACGGAATAGTCGGCGTCCCGAGGGAACGGCAATAGGCGAGATAAAGAACGTAACGTTCGAGAATATAAAAGCCGACGGTCCTTACGAGCCTTACGAAGTGGTGGCATGGAATTACGATAGTTTCCAGAAAAAAGATACCGTTCAAGCTCCGTGGTCGCTCGGCAGGGGCGAGGGATTCGACGACGGAAAGGAAGATCTTGCGGACGGACCCTGGCAGATAACTTCTCACTTAAACAGTGATCCGTTTTAGGTTTCGTTTCCCGAAAGCAAGCAAAGTCGAACCTATGAAAGTCAGCCGAAAATATTCTTGTAGCGAACGCGTTTATGAGTTTCGTTTTTGCGGAAATTTACCGGCGAAAGACCGACAAAATCTTTGAAGCGCGCATTAAACGCCTGCGTCGAATTAAAACCTATGTTTTCCGAGATCTCGGCAATTGACATATTGGTATCTATGATAAGTTGTTTTGCTTTGTTTATTCGCACTTCGTTGAGAAATCCGAGTATTGTTTTGCCGTAAGCCTGTTTGAAAATGCGTTGCAGATGCGACGCGGAAATTCCGAGATCGTCGGCGACGTTTTTTACGGTAATATCGCGGCGGTAGTTCGTTTCGATGAACTTTATCGCTTTGCGCACGTATACGTTATAACCTGAAGTAACGATGTTTTCCTGTGAACATTGAATAACTTCGATAAACAACCGTTTAAGGTCGATTTCGAGATTTGCCGCGAAATAAGGGTCGGAGTTTTTTTCGGGGTAGTTTTTGAATTTCCGCAATATGTGCGCCGTATTTTGAGTATCCGAAAAGACAAGGATGTCTTTCCATTTTTCCAAAATGCTTATTGCTACGGGGAATTGGTTTACGTATGCGTTCGTCGCAAGATATTCGAAGCAGTTGTTGCGCGGCGGAGCGGCGTTTACCGTAAGTTCGAGATTGTAGACTTTCAGGTTTTCCGTATGAGTATTTATAGAGTGATAAACGTTGGGTCGTATCAGTGCAAAATCTTTCGGATACAGAGTTATCGTTTCGGCTGACGAACCTTGTTGCGGCATATAAAATATTTCGACTTGACCGTCTATTACGTAGTACAGTTCGAGAGTATTATGCGAGTGCGGTTCCATATCCGGGCGTATTCCCGAATATTCAGAATGGTGGTATGCGAACAGATTCAGTTTTGTGAAGGGATTATCCATTTATATAAAGAATAAATCGTCTAAGCGGTTTTGTCAATCGAATGAGCGTTATTTTTTATA
>DBEXQE010000274.1:0-16496 GCA_048167245.1 Christensenellales bacterium
GAAATACATAATGAGAAACTACAACTTTTCGGCAGGACCTTCTATGCTTCCGCTCGAAGTCCTAAAGTCGGTGCAAGACGAATTGCTCGACTACAACGGCACGGGCATTTCGGTAATGGAGATGAGCCACCGCTCGAAACCGTACGAAGCGATAAACGCCGAAGCGGAACAGCTTCTGCGCGAGCTTATGAACATACCCGAAAACTACGACGTCATATTCGTTCAGGGCGGCGCGTCCACTCAGTTCGAAGCGATCCCGCTGAATATCTGCAAAAACAAAAAAGCCGACTATGTTGTAACGGGAAATTTTGCGAACAAGGCGTTCAAGGAAGCCGGTAAATATACCGACGCCGTTTGCGTCGCTTCGAGCAAAGACAAAAACTACACGTATATCCCCGAACTCAAAAAGGATATGTTCCGCCCCGACGCCGACTACGTGCATATCTGCTACAACAACACCATATTCGGAACGCGCTATGCGGAAGTTCCCGACACGGGTTCCGTCCCGCTCGTCGCCGATATTTCTTCGTGCATTTTGAGCCAGGAGATCGACGTTACGAAATTCGGAGTTCTGTATGCGGGCGCGCAAAAGAACGTAGGACCCGCAGGCGTTACGATCGTTATAGTGCGCAAGGACTTGCAGAACATGTGCCAAGATATCTGCCCCACCATGCTCAAATGGTCTACGCAGATCGCAGAACACAGCCTTTACAACACCCCGCCGGCTTTCTCCACGTACGTTGCGATGAAAGTGTTCAGGCATCTTAAAGAGATCGGCGGCGTGAAAGCTATGCAGAAGATAAACGAGAAGAAAGCGAAGATGCTTTACGACTATATCGATTCTTCGTCGTTCTACACCAACTCGGTGGAAAAGAAGTACCGCTCGCTCATGAACGTTCCGTTCGTTTCCCCGAGCGCGGAACTCGACGCGAAATTCGTTTCCGAAGCCGCAAAGGAAGGTCTGCTTACGCTTAAAGGACACCGCTTGGTCGGCGGAATGCGCGCAAGCATTTACAACGCTATGCCGATCGAAGGCATCGAAAAACTCATCGCGTTCATGAAAAAATTCGAAAAGGAAAACAAGTAGGAGTTAATACTTAAAATGAAGATCTTAAAGCTGAACGAAATCAGTCCCGTAGTAAACGAAGTATTCGAAAACAAATACACGCTCGAAAAAGACTGCGCCGATCCCGTGGGGATCATGTTGCGCTCTTTCAACATGCACGAATACAAAATTCCCGAAAGCGTTATCTGCGTAGGTCGCGCGGGCGCGGGAGTCAACAATATTCCCGTAGATAAGTGCGCCGAAGACGGCGTAGTAGTGTTCAACTCCCCCGGAGCCAACGCGAACGCCGTTAAAGAACTCGTTATCTGCGCGCTTTTGATGGCGGGCAGAAAAGTAGTCGACGGCATAAACTGGACGGCTACGCTCAAAGGCAAGGGCGCGGAAGTCGGCAAACTCGTCGAAAGCGGCAAAAAGAGTTTCGTTGGCGGCGAGATACGCGGCAAGAAGCTCGGCGTTATAGGTCTGGGCGCAATAGGCGCGCTCGTTGCTAACGCCGCAGTCGGACTCGGTATGACCGTTATAGGCTACGACCCGTACATTTCGATAAAAGGCGCATGGAACCTTGACAACCACGTCAAAAAGCAGGACGACGTCAACGCACTGTTCGCCGAATGCGACTATGTTACGCTCCACGTGCCGCTTACCGACACGACGCGCAATATCGTATGCGACAAAACGATCTCGCTGATGAAAGACGGCGCCGCGATCATCAACTGCTCCCGCGGAGAACTCGTAAACAACGCCGATATAATAGCTGCCGTAAAGAGCGGCAAAATTTCCCGCTACGTTACGGACTTCCCCTGCGACGATCTGCTCGGCATCGAAAATATAATAACCATACCGCACCTTGGCGCAAGCACTCCCGAAGCCGAAGACAACTGCGCTTATATGGTGGCTAAGCAAATGGTAGACTTTATAGAGAACGGAAATATAACGAACTCCGTAAACTTCCCCGCTTGCAGTCAGAACAGATGCGGCAAGCAAAGACTTACGGTCATTCACAACAACGTTAAAAACGTTTTAAGTTCGATAACCGACCTTATTTCGAAAGAAGGCATAAATATTTCGGGCTTTACTTCTCAGTCCGAAAACCGCAAGTTCGCGTACGCTATAATCGACGTGGACGAAGCCTTGCCCGCAAAGGTCATAGAAAAAATATCCAAACTCGAAAACATTGTAAGAGTAAGAGTTTTATAAAATCGTAGAACAAAAAACCTTCCCTTGATCGGGAAGGTTTTTTGTTTAGGTTTTCTTTATCGAATTTATTTTATTCCGTCTTCGACAGTCGGCGGATTGAAAACCGTTCCGTCGACGTAGTAGCGCTTGTTGCTTTTGCCGTAAAACAGCGTCATATTCAAAATATTTATGAAAGCAACCGAGATCGGAACGGTTACGATAAGTCCGACTCCGAACGTAAAAATTCCTATAAACAAGTTTACGGCGATAATAACGAGCCAACTTAACGCAAACGACGAGAATATAGGTTTAATGTGCTTAACGCACTTTTTGACAGAAAACGCGAATGCTTCGAATACGTTTTTCCCGTCCGCAACCATAGACGGCGCCCACATTGCGATAAGCGAATATCTTACCGTAAGGAACAGGACAAGAACGAGCATTATAAGAAACGGCGCGAAAAACACGGAACCCTTGATATCGAACAGCCCGAGCATGGAAGTAAGAGTAAAGAAAATAGCCGCGTCGAAAATAACGGTATATATCATTTTGACGAGAACGAAGCGGCACGAGCGACCGAGCAACGCGACGAAGCGGCGGAAAAATCCGAACCTTGCGTTAGACGACATAAGCCCTTCCGTAACCGAAACCATCGGCAACTCGTAAAGACCGACTAAAAACCTGTACGCGAAAATGAGAACGACGAACACCAAAACGGAAGAACTTACCGAAAAACCCTTATCGGATCTGAAAAGTTCTTTTATGCTCTCTATGATCTCGGTTATCTCGTCAGCGGTTACCGAAAGCGCGTTGCCGTCCAAAATTCCCTGATACGTAACGGCGATCTGTTCGTTTATACCCGACGTTCTTATGGCGCGTATCATGACCGTCAGAAACGGAGCGCTGAGTCCCGCGACTATCACGCCCACGCACAGAAAAAACAGCATCAAAAGCCATACGAGTCCGAATTTGGAAACCAAAATTTTGAAAGCGTTCTTAAAAGACATTCGATCCCTACCTGTAAAATTCTTTTTTATCGCGCCGCTCCAATCCCGACAGCGAAAACATTATTATCATAACGTACGCCGAGAGATAAACGGTTACAAACAGATACATGAGCGTCGAAATTATTATGCGCACCGCTCTGATTATAGGAAAAAACGAGAGAATATATTCTACTATCAGCACGATCAGAAACGGAAAAATTCCGCCGAAAACAGCAGGAATAGGCTTTTTGCCGACAAGCTCGAATGCCGAAGCAACGGCGTCCGAAAACGAATATCCGTATATTACCGAAAGCGGCATCATAAGCATGAGCGGCGCGGAAAAGCAAAAGCTAAGCACAAAAAGCGCAACCGAAATAACGGCTGCGACTATGACCGCCGCGGTAGACGGTTTACCGAACCCGCAAATCACGTACTGCGCAAGACTTACGAAAGATATCACCAAAAGCGAATAAATTATCATTACAGCCGTAAGACACAGCAGGACTTTCAGCACGGGAAAAAACGAGTTGTTGATCTCCGAAAACGGTTTTCTGAGCGTCAGCTTTCCGACCCTGAAATGCTTTTCGATGACCGACAGGCTAAGGCACAGCGAAATCAACAGCGTAACGAAAATAATCACGGCGGGATACACGCGTTTAAGAAACCCGACGTGAAATATAAGTCCGAAAACGTCGCCGAAACCCTTACTATCGTTTGCGAATATTCGGGAATAAAAGTCATAGACGCAAGCGGTTTGACGAAAAAACCGAGCGCTACCGACGGCGCAAGGCAAATAAGAGCCAAGACCCAAAACGATTTTCTCAAATATGAAAACGTTTCCCGAATATACTCCATACAAAGATTATAATACAAAACCGACTATTTTGCAACTTATATATAGAATATTTCGCTTTGCGATTTTTGCGTGAAATTATTTTAAGTTGTCGAGAATGATCTTCCTGTATTCGTAAAACGAATCTTTCGGTATGCGCTTCTGAGTAGGATAATCCACGTAAACGAGTCCGAATCGGCGACTGTACCCTTTCTGCCATTCGAAATTGTCCATAAAGCTCCAATAAAAATATCCCTTAACGTCGACGCCGTCGCTTTGCGCGCGTTTAAGTTCGTTTATATACGATTGAATATAATCCGTTCTGTAAGAATCGTGAATTTTACCGTCGCGGCAGATATAGTCGGGACTTGCCATGCCGTTTTCGGTTATTATAACGGGGACCTTATACCGCTCGTATAAAAATTTGGGTCCCCAATAAAGCGCTTCGGGAACGATATCCCAATCCATATGCGTTACGGCATGACCCGACGGATAACCTTCCCAGATCATCGAACCGTCGGGCGCTATATCTATAAGCGTTCCCGAATAAATGTTCTGCCCGTAGTAGTCGAGCGGCTGAGAAATAAGTTTTCTGTCGTCGTCGGTTATATTCGGCATAATGTCGGAATACCATTCGTAATATTCTTTCGGATAATCGCCCAAAAATACGGGATCGCTGAAAAACGCGACGCACGAAGTCGGATCGTTTTTCCAAAGTCCGAAATAAACTTTGCGCGCCTTTTCGATCTCTTCCGCACCGTTATCTTTCGGACACATTACCCAACCGCACGGCGCATAACCGACTCTGACATTCCCGACGGTTTTGCGGAGCGCGACGACCGCCGCGCCGTGAGCTTTGAGCAAGTTATGCGCGGCGTTTAACCTGTCTTTCAACGAATAATTAAGCCCCGGCGCCTGATCGGTATTCTTCATTCCGCTCAGAACGCATTGCGGCTCGTTGATCGTGAAATAGTCTTTCACTCTGTCGCCGTAGCGCTTGCCGACCACGCCCGCATAATAAGCGAACCACTCGGGCGATTCGGGATTGAGCCACCCGCCTTTCTCGAACAGAGCCTGCGGCAGATCCCAATGATACAGCGTTATATACGGCTTGATATTGCGGCGCAAAAGCTCGTTTATAAGGTCGTCGTAAAACCGCAAACCTTTTTCGTTGACTTTGCCGATCCCGCACGGCAAGATCCTGCTCCACGCTATCGAAAAACGATACGCCGTAACGCCGAGATCCGCCATGAGCGCAACGTCTTCTTTATAGCGGTGGTAATGGTCGCACGCTATATCCCCGTTGTCGTCGTTATTTATCCTGCCTTTTTCATGGCTGAACACGTCCCAGATCGAATCGCCCTTGCCGTCTTCGCGACCGCCTTCTATCTGATACGCCGCCGTAGCCACGCCCCACTCGAAATCTTTTTTCATATCACTCTTTTTCCTTATATATAATGTTCGCAAATATCGAGTTCCGCGGTCTTTCCGTCGCTTCCGAATAAAACGGTCTTTATTTCGAACGGCTTAAACGTAAGTCCGACTTTCCTACCGAACAGTTCTATATCGCACCTGCATTTTTTACCGCTCGTTTCGTATGCGCGAATAACTACGCCGTTACCGTCCTGCGCCCGCTTAACGACCTTGACGCAAACGTTCGGCGACGAAACTTTCATAAAGCTGTCGTATTGCGGCAACGCGCCTTTGTGATAACCTTCCCATACCGTGTAACACTCGCCGTTGAATACGTTCCCCGATACCGTAGCCGCGGAATGATCGCTTTCCGCACGCGGACGGATCGAAAACCTGTGTTCGATCTCGCCTTGATCGAGATGATCGTAGCAAACTCCCCTTTCCTTAACGCCGCCGTGATCGGCAAACACAGCCGAACGCGCCAAAACGACCGAAACCGAATTATCGTTTAATCTGGACGAATAAGTTCCGTCGTTTATAAGAGTGAACCCGCTTTTCCTACCGCCGAAATCGATCCACTTATGCGCGAATTCTTCTTCGCCCGACGCGCGCCGAGCTATATGCCCGTAAGCCGTTTCGCATTCCACGGCTTTGCAATCGGCGGGCAAGACGAGCCGAGCCGTCTTCTGCTTTTCGCGGAAATCGAGTTTAACGTCGGCTTCGATATAGTCGGCGTCGGAATAGAGAATGAAATCGCAGGAAATTTCCGATCGTCCGTACGCCCATTCGCCGTGCAGAACGCTTCTTACGGGTCCGCATTCGGTTATTGCGAAACTCTTGCGGCAGAACCTGCCTATTTCGTCGCCGAGTTTGTTGTTGCAATGCGCCCAAACGCCCATCTCGTTGCACCTTTGCCAAGCCGAGCCGTCCACCGCATGCCCCCAGGTATCGACGAATTTATCTTCGTCAACGGAAAATCTCCAACCGTCGAACGAAACGGCGGCGCTTCCGTCCGTACGGGCTACCGAAAACGACGAATCGTCTTCCCTGCCGAAATACGCCGATATCGACGCGTTCCCGAGCCTGAAACCGCCGTACTTTACATTGACGGTAAGAGGCGGAATACTTTCGCCGATCTCTTCCGCGACAACGTTTTCATATACGTTTTCCGTATTTTCGCGAATGTAAAACAATCTGTACCCGAATGCGGGAACGACGGCGCGGAAAATTCCGTCGCGCGCGTACCAGAACGAGCTGTCGCATTTTACGAGTTGCACGGGAACGCAAACGCCGTCTTCGGACCACGCTTCGTAACTTTTGAATCCATTCGCCGGTTCGACCGCCAACCTGCGAACGCGCACCGTAAACGTGCTTTCCGTCGAATGCGGGTTGAAAACCACTACGGGCTTACCGAGCTTTTCTTTCGCTTCCGTAGGCGAAACGTCGCCGCAAGTGTCTATCTGCGACGCGATCTTCTGCATTGCCGCATTCGAAATTTCCGCGGCGGCGGCAGTTGCCGAGTCGAACGCGGTTACGGCGGAATCGCAGACGCTCTTTATCGAACACCCGCCGAGAGAATCGTGGAACTGATAAAACAGAACCTTTTTCCACTCCCGCTCGATCGGATCGGCGGGGTAACGGAAACCGAAAAGCTCCGATGCGACGACCGCGAATTTTTCGGCGGCGACAAGCGAATTCTCCGCCCGTCGGTTGCCGCTCTTTATGCGCGCGTCCGCCGAATAACATCCCACGGCATGCTTTCCCAGATCTCCGCTCATGACCGAAACGGGCGCGCTTTCAGTCGCGTTAAAATAATTCGGAACCGACGAAAACACGAAATTCTTTTCGTCTTTGACCGATACGAGCCAGGAAAGCATCTCTACGGTAGGTCCGCCGCCGTGATTTCCCACGCCGTAAAAAAGCATCTGTTCGACTTTGCCCGACTCGCGCAACTTTTCGAACTTTTCCGTCTTTGTTTTCAGTTCGGGCAAACTGTTCGACTCGTAGCCTATCGGTATGCGCGCGGCTCTTACCGTATCTCCGCCGAGCCCTTGCCAGGTAAAAAGCGGCGGCAGATCTTTCTCGTGCGCCCCGGGACGCGAAAATACATAGTTTTTCATTCCGCTTTTTGCGAGAATCTGCGGCAAAGCGGCGTTATGCCCGAATGAATCCACGTTGTAACCGACCGTCGCGGACACTCCGAACTTCTCGTAAAAATATCTTTGCCCGTACAGCGACTGACGGCAGAAACTTTCGCCCGACGGAAGATTGCAGTCGGGCTGGACCCACCAACCGCCGACTATGCTCCATCTGCCTTCTTTTACGCGGCGGCGAATTTCTTCAAACATATCGGGATCGATTTTTTCGACCCAAGCGTAATAACATGCGGACGACGAAGTGAATATCCATTCGTCCGTTTCGTTAAGTCTGTCGAGCGCGGAACGGAAAGTGTTCCTGACTTCCGCACAGCCTTCCTGCCAATCCCAAAGCCACACGGGATCTATATGCGCGTTTCCTATAAGATAGCTTTTTTTTCGCATAGAATTCTCCGAAATAAAATGCTTTTCAACGCTTCAATCTGTCCGTTATGCGATCGAGAAGCGAATATATTTTTTCTTCCGCCGTGTCGAATCCGAAAAGCAGGAAAGCGTGGCGCGCGTTTTCTATGAATTCCGTTTCGCACTCTACGCCCGCGGACGCAAGCGCTTTCGCGTACCGCGCCGAATCTTCCGTATCCACTACCGTATCGTCCGTTCCGTGCATAATGAATACGGGCGCGTCGCCGACCGACGCGTTGTGCACGGGAGAATACGCGTATCTTTTTTCCGTATCGGGCATCGCATATTTCCAATATCCCGTAAGATCGGTTATGCCGTTGATATCTATAACCTTACTCGCCACAAGTTCCCGACCGGGGCGCAAACGTTCGAATATCCTGCGGCAACCGAGACAACACGCGAGATGACCGCCCGCGGACTCGCCGAAAACGTTTATCGAATCGGGGTCCGCTTTCAGCTTTCCTGCGTTTTCCTTTACGAATAAAGCGGCGTCCGCGCAGTCTTCCAGACATTGCATGATATCCCCGCCCTTTTGCATAAGCCGATACTCGGGACAGAAAGCTACGAACCCGCGGGACGCGAAATACTCGGCGTGCCTGAATAAAATCCGCGGGCTTTCTCTTTCCCAACCGCCGCCGTGAATACATATGACCGACGGGTTTGCGGAAGTCGCATCGCTCGGATAAAAGCAATACATAAACAATTCTTTACCGTCCGCGGTTTTATATGCGATCTTACCGAAATCGACAGTATCATTCATCGTTTTAACGTTTTCTCCGTTACGCGCTCGCCGTCCACAAACAGTTCCGAACCTTCGCCGTACGCGCAGATCCCCTTTTCGAAATTCAGCACGAGATAGTCGTTTCCGCGGAACTCTACGTTTCTGCCCATATACGCGAAGTTTACCGCAAAGTAATTTCCGACGGGCAGAACGGCGTCGGCGGTAAACACGACGGTCCCGTCCGAATAGACGCAGACGCCTTGAACTCTGTTCGGATCTACGCCCCAACTTTCGAGCAATTCGACGGCTTGCATAGACGATAAAAACGTGTCCGACGAAAAACGCGCTTTGCTTTTAAGTTCCGAAAATTCAGCCGATGCCGAAGAACCGTCGGAAAAACGCGAACAAGTCCCCGTTACGGCAAGATTTCCGCCGTTTTCGGCATAAGAGCGCAAAAATCCGACCGCTTTTCTGCTTATGCCTTCGGGCGAAACAAGTATGACTGCATCGTATGTTTGCGATCCGTAAGAAATTCTGCCGTTTTCCGACTTCAAACTGCCGTTTGCTATCTCGCTCGACGGAACGAGATCGCAATTGAAAGCCGAAAACAGTCCGTTAGCGAATTTAAGCGTCTTTTGAAGTTCGCCCTTGCCGCGCGTTATCTTCGCTTCGCCGTAGCTAATCATCCAATTCGAAACGGACTCCATTCCGAAAACTATCAGCGCGGAACTGTTTGGAACGCCCGAAACCGCGTCGTCTATTTCCGAAATGCGCTTTTCCATTTGCTCGATCGCTTCCAGATGACCGTCGAATTTGAGTTTTACGACTCCCGGTTCGTTTACGCACTCGTAGCCGAGATAATCGGTGCGCCCGCCGTAGCGAACGTTGCGCCACGATTCTTCGAAATACGTGTGGATCTGTTGCGTATTTCCCGAGTACCACATATTGTACCAAAACGGACTTTTCCACTTGTGAGCAAGCGCAAGCCGTATAGGCATTATGCAGTATTCGTCCGTTTGCGCGTAGTCGCGGCGAACTTCCCACCAGTCGAGCCCGTTATGCAGGATATCCACGCCGAAATCGTAAGGGTCGCCCCAATAAGTGCAGTGAACGCCGATGAACGTGTCTTTACCGAACCACCGCTTGCCCGCGTCGTAAAACCAATCGTTGTTTCTGCGCATAAAATCGCGGGTCAGCGACAAATAGTCGTCTATAACGCGGTAAGTTTTGTCTTCCCCGCCGTCTTCGAACCTGGTAAACCAAAGCAGATTGTCGCGCAGAGAATACCCGAACTTTTTATCGAACTCCTTTTCGAAAAACTCGGAATACGGAAACATTTTCACGCCGAAAATTCCGAGATCGGACTCGTATTCAAGAATAAGGTCGTTGCCCCACTCGTCGTTCGCAACGCCGCCGAGCGGCAGATCGCCGTAAAAAGCGAACATTTTGTCGTAAAATCCGTAAATTTTATCGTCGAAAAGGTCCGGCAACCGCGCTCCGTACGACGCCGCGACTACAAATTTTTTATTCGCGTTTTCCGCGCCGCCCATCACGGCGAATTCCGCCTTTCCGTCGTGAATTTTCACCGAAACTTCCGCTCTTTTCGCAGTTCCCCGAACGACTTTTCCGTCTTTTTCGTCAAAGCACCAGGCGCCGAGAACTTCGGACGGCTCGCTGTAACGATAGCCGCGCCCCACCCTGCCGCACTGCGGAAGAAAGTAGAAAGCCGTGCCGTTGCCGCGCTTGTCCAAGCCGCCCTCGCAAAAGCCTATCCTGTAACTCTCCGCGCCGCCGCATTTACGAAAAGCGATAAATTCGTTGCGCGCGTCTATATCCAAAATCAGCGATCTGCCGTTTTTTCCGAGAATATCGCACGTTTCTTTAAGCGCCGAATACAGCTCGGGGTCGTCGTACGGCACGCCGAGATGGTGAAACGACACGTAAAGATACTTAAAAGAATTGCGCTTCAACATGCTGTGCAATTCCGCGACGTACCGCTTTCCGTCAAGCACGCTTTTTTCCCATTTCCAATATAAAATGCTCTGATTCATCGGGATACACCTTATTTTTGAATATTGCGACAGACTTACGCGCCTGCCGCAATATCCTGTCTTGAATAACTCGTTATTTCGTTATTTTCTTTTTACGCCGAACGAGCAGCAGAGCCGCTCCGAGAGATACGACGGCGATAACGCCTGCCGCCCCGCCTACGGAAGCCGAACTCTTACAGCCTTTACCGCAGCCTTTCTTCGGGGGCGCAACGGGCTCGCCCGTGTTGCCGCCGTTATTGTCGCCGTTATTGTCGCCGTCAGGATCCGTAGGATCGATCCGCGGGTCTTCGTCTTCGCTCGTCGTCCATACGGCGTACAGCGTTCCGCTCGAAGCGGTAGCAAACCTTACGGCTTCGGTACCCTTATAGGGAACGGGCGTTTCGGACCAACCCCAGAAATAATATCCGTCGCGCGTAGCTTTCGGCAAAAGCGAGTTCAATAAGTACTCGTCCTTTGCTCCCGTCATGCTTCCGCCTTGCAGATCGAACGTAGGCGAAGAAGTTATCCGAATACCCTGAGCGCCGATGTTCGTAATAAACTCGGGAGCTTCGATCTTCTTGAATACGTTGTTCGTTATAACGGTATTGTAGGCTCTGTTGTCGATATAAACGCCGTAGCAACAGTTTTCGACGTAGTTGCCTTCGACGATCGTAAAGCTGATATCGCCCGGTGTGTCCACAACGTTCGGAGTTCCTTTCGTATGAACGTAAATTCCGGGAGTAGCGGGAATTTCGGACATGTTTACATAGCTGTCTCTTCCGGGCAGGTTCTTAACGGTGTTGTACCTTATCGAAACTGCGCCCGCAAGCATTCCGCCGTACGCATTGCCTACCGTCCAGCGCTCCGTCATAACGCCTATGCCGCCCTTAAAGGTCATGACCGAAACGCCGTCTACCGTGTTGCGCTCTATTCTCGCATAAATGTTCGTGCCTTTTACGCCCGACATCTGGATAGTGGAATAAAGCGAAATCCCGTCGGTGTTTTTCAGATCGTTTTCGGCAACGAGCGAATCGTGGCATTGCGAATACAGAAGTATCGACTTAGCGCAGTTTTCAGCCTTGTTGCGGTAGATAGTGGCGTGTTCGATCGGCACATAGATGGTATACCAACTCGTCTGATCGGGCTTTATCGACCAATCGGTCTGATTATCTCTGAGCCTGAACGTATTGCCGTAGAAGAACTTATCGTCCAAGCCGTCCGTTCCGTCGTCGCCTTTTTTGATAGGAACGCGCTCGATATATCTGAGCTGACCTACGCCGGTGCCGTCGGTTATGACGATCGCAAAGTGATTGTAGTCGAGAACCGTTTTCTCGCCGTCGGTGGCTTTACCCACTTCGCGGTCGATCGTTACGAATCTTCCGTCGTCGCTCGTACCGAGAACTTTACCGTAGTTGATCTGCGCGCCGGGAACTTCGAGCATTATTATTTCGCCGTTGTTGTTGGCTTTGGGATAAACCAAGCCGACTTTCGAGATCATGTTGTTGCCGAAGTAGCAATCGCTCCTTGCGGACCAACCGTGTCCGTCGTTATTGTTGCCGAGCAGAGCCGTATTCTCTACGAACGTATAGGAAGCAAGGCAGTGCATAACGTCGCGCTGTATCTCGAAAATATTGTTGCGCAGGCTTACGTACTCGTTTACGAAGCCGCGGTGCAATACGGCGAAGTAGCCCTTGAAATGACAGTCGTCGATGATAAAGTTTTCCTTGCCGTTTATGACTATTCCGATACCGCGGTTGTCTCCGCTCCCGCCGTTAAACGGATCGGGAACGTCGTACGGCACGTCGAGAAATACGTTCTTCACGAATACGTTCGAATGAATACGCGCGTCAACGTTGCCCGAAGTATCACCGTTGTCGGCAAAGTTCATGAACATATCGGGTATCGATCTGCCCTTTTCCAGGTCAACGCCTATCGTCAGGTTCGCGATACCGTTGTTGCTTGCGCCGTTGCGGATAAAGTAACCCGCCTGACCCGTCAAACGCACCATTATTTTCGTTTCTTCGCGACCCGACCCTACGAGCATAACGTTGTCTTTCATTATTATCTCGCTTACGTAGTACGTTCCGGGTTCGAAGAACAAAACACCGCCGCCGTTGTTTGCCAAAGCGTCTATCTTGCGTTTGATCTCCTGCGTATCGTCGATCGAATCGCTGCCGCTCTCGTCGGTATACATATAGTATGCCCTGTCGTATTTAAGATCCTGCGCCCAATAAACGCCGAGATCGAGCGGATCGTAACCGCTATCCGCGCCGAACAAAGCGGCGTTGGCGTCCCCGCCCTTTTTCTCGACGATCTCGAGCTGTTGGGGAGTTGCTATTTTACGGTAGTTTTCTCCGTCGTTGGCAACGTAAACGTCGTACACGCCCGCCGCAAGACCGTCCGGAACTACGAAAGTAAGTCTGTACGGATTGCTTTCGTCTATCGCAACGCCCGTAACGCTTTCTTCCGCCGTATAGCGCACGCCCAATTTCGGGATCATCACCTTTTCGACAGAGCCGTTTTTAAGCATTACTCTTATATCGTTTCTTTCGGATTCGGAGCAACCGAATTCGTCAAGGAAGAAATTTCTGCCTACGACTTCGATCTCGAGTCCCGCATAAGCCGCTTTCTGACTTATGAACAACGGCCTTGCGGCGTTGAGCGTCATGCCCTTGCTCCAACCCTTATCGTTCGACACCCAAATATCGTACAGTCCCGGCTCGAAATCGGACGGAAGTTTCAGCATTATGCCGCTGTCGTAATTCGCGTCGGTAAACGTGGGTTCGAGATAAGTCAACCCTTCCGCGCTCTCGGAAAATCCCGCGGGATCCACCGTGCCTTTATTGGGAGCTATCGCGACTTTCATCGAAGCGCCCGGAGTGAGCCGCGTTCCCATAATAGTAAACGTTTCGCCCGGAGCTATCGCGTCGGAAAGACTGTGCAGAACGGGCAGACCGCTGTAACCGAAAATCGGAATACGAACGTTCACGCTAGTTTCCCTGCCGTCGAGACCCGTTTCGCCGCCGTCGGCAGGATTGCCCCACTGCTCTATCGTTGCTATCAAGCTGTACTCGCCCGCATACTCTGGATCGAACGTAAACTTAGCTTCGCCGCTTGAATTCGTCGTAACTCTGCCGAGTTCGATCTTCATATTCGGCTTGGTTTCGAGAGACGCGGTATCGTACGCAAGCTCCCCGTCGATAGAGAAAATCACTTCTTTATCGGCGTAAGGTTCGCCCGCTTCCGTTATTCTGTCGTTCTCGTCGTATTTAACGTTCTTTTTTACCGTAACGGTAACGTCAAGCGTATCGTCCACGCCCGACATAGTATAGAATTCGCTGTCGAACGCGACCGAAGTAAGAGCGTACTGCGCCGTTTCGACTTCGCAAGTCAAAGACGGAACGATATAATCTACCGTATTTCCGTATTTACCGTTAGGAACGCCGCCGCCGATCAGATAAGTATACGTTTTCGAAACGCGCGCCGTATTGTCGGTATAACTTACCGCCGCGCCGCCGAGCGTAGCCAAAAGCTCGTAATCGGAATCGGGTTTGCTTTTTTCCTTGCGGTAAATAGTCGTTACGGCAAGAGTTTTCTTATTTGTCCAACTCAGATGGACCGTTCTCGGCTTTTCGCAATCGCCTACGAAATCGGCTTTGTTTATAGCCGCTTCTTCCGTCGAACCCGGCTGAGCTATCGGGTCGAAGAACATTGCCGATATACAACCGTAGGTCGTTCCGGGAAGCGCCTTTACGCTCAGTACGAAACTGCCTTTGATCGCGAACGAATACCAGATGCCCGCATCGTAGTCGTTGCAGACAACTTCCGCCAACACGGTATCTTTTTGCGGAGTAAGTATCCGCAATGAATGAGACCACGAAGCTCTTCCGCCGGATCCGCCGCTGCAATCCTGCACGTACATCGACACTTTGTGCCAATTGTCGTCGGTAACGGTCGCCGTCAGAAACAGCTCGTCGTTTGCATTCTGCCAAACGTCTTTTCTGTTCCACTTTTCCGGATCGGGCGAAAGCAATGCGCCTCTCGATACGGTGCCGTGGCTGTATTCTTCGTTATAGTTCCAATAACTCTTTTTACCGTTGGAAGTAAAACCCGTTACGTAAGACGGATATTCCACCCAGTTTGCGCGACTTTCGGGAGTCAAGTCCTGCAGATCGCTTTCGCTGATAGGAAAACTCTGTCCGTCGCCCGTTATTTTTTGCAATATCATAAATCCGCCGTCTTTACCGTAGATCCTGTTGCAATTGAACGAATTCGGTATTTCGTCCGACGGAGCGGAATTCCTATCGTACCAAATTCCGCGCGTGTTCTTATCCATGCCGAGATATATCGCCCGGGTATCGGACGCCGCATCCGAATTCGCGGACTTCGGCAACAGAAACGTCATCGAACACAACAGCAAAAGGGTAAACACAAGCACGGCGCAGAGAAGCGGCTTTCGCCGCGTTCTCTCCGTACTGAAAACACTTGCTTTATTCACTTTTATAGATCTCCTGCTCTACCGAGCCTGTTTAAGCCTTACGCTTTTTGGAAACGCAGATAGCCACAGCCGCGCCGAGAAGAGCTACGCCCGCGCCGACAGCCGTAGTAGCCGTAGCAGTCGCGCTATTCTTACAACCTTTCTTGGGTGCGGGTTCCGTCGTGCCGTTTCCGCCGTTATTATCACCGTTATTGTCTCCGCCGTTGTCCGGATCGGGATCGGTCGCAGCGTTTGCGGTCCACTTAGCGTAGAACTTTTTATTTCCGGTGGAACCCGTCGCGATCTTCGTTACGGCTTCGCCCGTGCAATCCGCATTGTCGTACCAACCGCCGAACGTATAGCCGTCGCGCGCGGGAGCTACGAGCGTAATATCCGCGCTTTCGATCGTGTAAGTAGCGGGTGCGTTTGCGCCTGCCGTTCCGCCGTTAAGTTCGTAAGTTACGGTATAATTTATAAGCGAGTAACCCGCGTAGATAACAAGTCCGTCGGATGCTTCTTCCGTTTCGAAATCGAACGCTTGCGTAAGCTGTTCGTCCTTATACCATTTATCGAACGTTTTGCCTGCGGGAGCCGTAGGAGCCGTGGGAGCCGTGATCTTTCCGCCGAGAGCGACCTTGTTATTTACGATATCGCTTGCGCCGTTATTCGGTTTGAACGTTACGGTAACGGCTTCCGTCCACTGCGCTTTGAGAGTAACGTTGCCCGTCATAGTCAACGATTTAACGCCGGTTGCGCCGAAGTCTTCTGCCGTCCACATTTCACCCGTTGCTTCGTCTTTCCAACCCGTGAAAACGTAACCGTCTCTTTCGGGAGCTTCGGGCATCGTAGCATAGAGCAGATCGAGATTTTTTGCCGGTTCGTTTGTTGCCGTAAGTTGTTCGGTATTGTCCGAATTATACGAAGTAAGGTTAAGTTCATTTGCGTCGGCTCCGTCGCCGTCTTTGACCGATACAGCGCCTGCGTCTACGTGCTGATTTTCGATCTTACCGCTTGCGCCGTTCAAATCGAACGTTATCTTATAGAACTCGCGCATAGGGATATTGGAAACTTCTTTACCTGCATTGGGAACCGAAGTATCGTACAATCTGAAATTCGCACCCTGTTGAATACCGTCATAATGCGCTTTCGTAGTACCTTTTACAACGTAAATATATCCCTTAGGATTTGTTATCGACGCGCCGTTTACACCGAACCAAGGATTGGTCGTCTTAAATGC
>DBEXQE010000275.1:0-2429 GCA_048167245.1 Christensenellales bacterium
TCGAAACTGCCCTTTTCGAGTTTTTTTACCATTTTTCCGATTATCTGAGATCTGTCTGCATAGCCGTACGCGCGGGAGTCGGACGAATCGTTGCGGTTGTCGCCCAAAAACAGGAACGAATTTTTCGGAACGGTATATTCCGTGTCGAACTGAAATTCGGAAGTTCTGAATTTCGAAACGAGCATCGGCTCTTTTATATAGGGTTCGTCGATCTGTATCCACTCGCCGTTTATTTTTTTGTAAAGGTATACGTTGGAGTGCCGGCATACGAACTTGAAAGTTTCGTTTTCGGTAGCGATAACGCGTTTTATGAGACGAGTATTTGTTCCGTTCGATTCTACGTCGAGAACGATAACGTCGCCCGTTCTGTATTTTGTTTCGTATCGGGTCAACAAAACGTTGTCGCCGTCCTGGATAGTGTCGGTCATGCTCTTGCCGTTAACGCTGCACAGCTGAAAAAAGCAGATAAAAGCGAAAAGAGCTACCATCAAAACGACAAGCACGGTGAGAACGACGGTCGAAAAAACGTCTTTTCCGTCTTCTTCTTCTCCGAGCAAATTACCGAATCGAAAATTACCGTTCAATATTTTTATTGATTTCCTTTACCGATTTTTCGAGCTTGTCGCGCGGCATCATGAGAACGTGTCCGCACGTTAAACATTTTATCTTTATATCCGCGCCCGTTCGGACGACTTCCCACTCAAAGCCGCCGCAGGGGTGCATTTTTTTGAGTTTTATTTTCTGACCTATCTCGTATATTTTCATATGCGTAGTGCCGTGTCGCGTTCGAACGATATATCTACACCCAAAGAACGGAATTTATAAGAAATTTGCTTTCTCCGTCTATCTCGAAAGTTATTATATTGCTGAAATTTTGAAGCATACCTTCTTTCGATCTGAAATCCTGCGGCGACAGCGAGAATCTCGCCCAATCGTCCGACGGAGATATCTTTTTCCGACAGTAGTAAGTGGTAAGGTCCGTCGACGAAGTTGCCGAGAACGTGATCGTCTGATTTTCGGGCGAATATATGACGATTTGCAAAACGTTGTCGGAACTTCCCTTGAAACGCGAATCCGCGAGAGTAAGAGTTGCCAACTTATTCGTCGAACACGTAACGCCCGAAATGTCGAACGGTCCGTTTTCCATCGACAGAGCGGCTTCTTCGACTTGCGTGTTTTCGTTTTGGAGTATTATCCAGTCGCTCGTACCCATTTCGTTGTCGTAAAGCCTGCGTATCGCGGGCGCGGCGACGGGGTCGACTCTGAGAGTCTGCGGAATGACCGACACGGTTTTACTCGAAACGGTAACGGAATTTTCGTAGCATACGTTAACGAACGCGTAAACGGGATCGCCGACCGAATAGACGGGAATTTTAGTCAGGAATTCGTTTTCGCTTATCTTTTCTATCGACTGATTGTGCCAATTGCGGTACGCGCCGATTTTTTGAGAGTACGCTATATACAGACTTACGGAAGAAATTTTTTCGGTTGCGTCGACGGAAATTTCGGCGTACAGATTTTTTTCGCTGCCCTTGAACGACAGCGTGGGCGTTTCGGGCAATCTTTTTCCGCCGCTTATCGCTGAGAAAAAGCGGCTTATGTTGTATTTTTGCGACGGTTCTATCATCTTGTCGCATCTCGGCGATACGGCGATGCGGGCGTTGTTTTCTTCGAGCGCGGAAAAGAGTTCGTTCATTTCGTCGAAACCCGAGTTCTGCTCGTTCGAAGTTACCTGCATTAAAATAGGACATTTTACGTAAGGAACGTAACTTATATTCGACAGCGCCGTTTTGAAAGCGAGTTCGTCTTCGCTTAATTCGTCGCTCGTGTTGCTGAGCGTCCCCGAATATTTTACGGCGGCGCAGACGAGATTATTCTCGAAAAACGCCGTTTTGTATACCTGATGACCGCCGTCCCCGACGCCTATCATAGCCTTTTTTTTGTAGCCGAGCTCGTCGAGAAGCGTAAGCCCGCGCATTGCGTCAGTCGCCCAGATATAGCGTGCCGAAACTTTTTCCGTTTCGCCGATCGAGTTGATCGTATCGAGATGTTCCAGCGCGTTCGCCAGATATAACGACTTCGGATAGATCGTGTACCTTGCCGAATTCGGATTTACGCCCGCATAGTCGACCACAAGCACCGAAAAACCCGCCGAAACGTATTTGTTACATTCGAAAAGTTCTATACCGCGGCTTATATCGTCCATGACGAGAACGGCGAGATCCGATCTTTCCGCCGGTTCCATGAGTTTTGCGTAAACGCGCGTAACTCCGTCGGACGCCGCTTCGCCGTTGAAGTAGTAGTAGCTCGTCCTTATTCCGTCCTTTTCGTTAGACGAAATAAGGCTCTTGTTCAGCGGCAAGATCGTTCTGTCGTAATTATTCCATAATTGAAGCGGAGTTATTACCATATTAAAAATTATTTTACAG
>DBEXQE010000276.1:0-2365 GCA_048167245.1 Christensenellales bacterium
GATTCCTCGTTTAATCTTCCGTATAAATTTGTATTTCTGCTTTTTTCGATCGCTACTTTGACGAACTTACCGTAAAGATCTTTGCCGTCGCTCCCGAAAGTAACGCTTTTGCCGCATTCTGTTTTACCGCTCGCTTTCCCGTCTTTGCAAAAATCGCACAGTACTTCGTATTCTTTTCCTACACATTCGGCGGCGAGCTTTTTGCCGATTTCGAATTGCGCCGCAATAAGCCGCTTTATTCTGTCGCGTTTGACCCCGTAGTCTATCTGATTGTCCATCAGGTCGGCTTTCGTTCCCGACCGCCGCGAATAAATAAACGTAAATACGTTATTGAATCCGACAGTTTCCAGGAGCTTGACCGAATCGGCGAATTCTTCTTCCATTTCGGACGGAAATCCGACCATCATATCGGTCGACAGCCCCGCATTCGGAACATATTCGCGCAAAAGCCTTATTTTATCCATGTACTGCTCGGCGGTATATTTGCGGTTCATAAGAGATAATATTCTGTTATTCCCCGCTTGCACGGGCAAATGAATAAATCTCGAAATATTCTCGTGTTCGGCAATGACCTTGATCACTTCTTTCGAAAAATCTTTCGGGTGCGAAGTCATAAAACCGAGTCTGAATTTGTAAGGCAATTCCGCCGCTTCCTTTAACAGTTTTGCAAACCCGTACCGATTATCGGTAAAGTCGTTTCCGTAAGAGTTTACGTTCTGACCGAGCAGAGTTATTTCTTTATAACCCTGCTTCAACAGATTTTCGATCTCGCAAAGTATCGCTTGCGGATCGCGGCTCCTTTCTCTGCCGCGAACGTACGGAACAATGCAATACGAGCAAAAATTGTTGCAACCGTACATAATATTGACCCACGCATTGAGTCCGTCGCTTCTTTTTATGGGTAAATTTTCCCGTATCTCCGTTTCTTTTTCCCAAACGTCGATAAGATTTTCGTTTGCCGCTATCTTTATGAGATAATTTTCGAAAAGATGAATGTTGTGCGTTCCGAAAATAAGATTTATAAACGGACAGCGTTTTTTGAGTTTTTCGGCGGCGTTCGCTTGCTGAGTCATGCAACCGCAAACGGCTACTTTCAGAGACGGTTTGAGTTCTTTGAGTTTTTTGACGATACCGAGATTTCCGAGAATTTTCGACTCCGCAGTTTCGCGTATGCAACACGTATTCAATACGATAATATCCGCGTCGTTTTTGTTCTCGGTCGCTTCGTAGCCGTTTTTTTCCAGCACGCCCGCAAGTTTTTCGGACTCATGCACGTTCATCTGACAGCCGTATGTAATTATGTGGTACTTCTTAGGCATAACTTTCTCCATATACATTATACCTTAAATTTGTCGAATTGTATAGTAATTTCGCTTTATACGCCGAATTAAATCTTGCCTAAATTATAATACTAACTGTATGAAAACTTTCAAAAAAGTTCTACGCATAACGCTGATAACGCTTATATTGCTGTTTTTGGTCGCAATATCGGCTTTTGCGCTTATTTTGGAACCGAAAGTAAAGATCGAAGGCTGGGAAACGCTGGACGAAACAAAGCTCATACGCGCGGAAAGAACGGTAACCCTTTTGGACGACGAAGGAACGCCGCTTACAAATTCCATGTACGACACGAATAAAATTTATACGCCTATAAGCGAAGTGCCGCGACAAACCGTAGATGCATTCGTTTCGATAGAAGACAAGCGGTTTTACAGTCATAAGGGCGTCGACTATCTGAGAATACTGTCGGCGGTAAAAGCAAATATACTGTCAGGTTCGTTCAAAGAAGGCGCATCGACGATAAGTCAGCAACTTGTAAAAAACACGCACCTAAGCAACGAAAAAAGCATTTCACGAAAGATACGGGAAATACGCATAGCGAGAGAGATAGAAAGAAAATTTGCGAAAGACGAAATAATGGAAATGTATCTGAATATGCTGTACTTCGGAAACAACGTCTACGGAATAGGCGCGGCGGCAAAAGTTATGTTCGACAAAGACGTTTCAGAACTCGATCTGCCGCAAAGCGCACTGCTTGCGGGCATCATAAACAATCCCACATTGTACAACCCCTATAAAAATTCCGATAACGCGTTAAAGCGCAGAAATCTCGTACTCACCCAAATGCAGAAAAACGGTAAAATAACCGAAGCGGATCTAAGCACTGCCGTAAACTCGCCCCTTGAAGTCCGAAAAATTTCCAATGCAAACTATCATTACGTAAACAGCGTTATGAAACAAGCGAGCGAACTGCTCCATTGCGACGAAAAGGATCTGTTTCGCAAAAAACTTACGATAGGCACGAATCTTGATTCGAAACTTCAAAATTCGATAAACGGCGTTGTGGACGCCTATGCCCTGCCCG
>DBEXQE010000277.1:0-1576 GCA_048167245.1 Christensenellales bacterium
GTATAACCGCAGACGAGCAGATCTTCGTCTTTCATAACCTTTATTTTAAGCCAATCGCGCGCACGCTTCCCTATATGATACAGACTGTCCTTTTTCTTTGCGACTATGCCTTCCAAGCTCTCTTTCTTGGCAAGAGCGAAAAACGCTTTCCCTTCTCTTTCTATATAGCGCGAAACGCCGAGATTATTTTTCTCGGCTACCGATTCGGATAAAATTTCCTTGCGTTTCATTAGCGGCAGTCCGGTCAAATCTTTGCCGTTATAATAGAGAATATCGAAAGCGACAAACTGCACGGGATTCTTCCGAGCGGCAAGCCGTATCTTAAAATCGTCACTGCATAACGCTCGCTTGGACAATGCGAAAAAGTCGGGCTTCCCGCCCGTAAGCACGACTAATTCTCCGTCCAATATTACGCGCTTTTTAACGCATTCTTTCATATCCGCAAGTTCGGGATATATTCCGCTCACGTCCTTAAAACGCTTGTTCTGTAAAACGACGGACTTCGGTTCTACATACGCAATGCACCGAATTCCATCGAGCTTCAACTCGAATATACTGTCTTCGTCATCAAACGGATTCGTTTCGTAAAAAAGCATAGGCGCGATATTTTTACTGTCGAACAAATCCGCCAATTACGCTTTCTTCCGTTCCGTACTGCGTTTTATTGTTTTGCGACTGCGAGACAACGATGCCGTCTTTGCGGTGGATTTCGTGGATTTGGTCATTTCCAAACTTTTCGTCAAAGCTTCCATTAAATCGGTTATGGTTGCGCCTTTCTTTTCTTTCGGCGCGACAATTTCCTTGCCCGCAATCTTTTTCTCGATAGCGTCCATAACCTTTTCGCGGTATTCGTCGCGATACCCCGACGGGTCGAACTTATCCGTCATGCCGTCTATAATTGCCGTTGCCATTTTCAGTTCCGACGCAGTTCCTTTCTCGGCTGTCTGCTTTGCGGGATTCACCGTTATTTCTTCTTCGAAAAACAAAGTATTGAGTAGCATTTGCCCGTCCTTTGCCCGAATCAGAATAAGCGTCTCTTTTGTGCCTAAAACCGTCTTGGCGACAGCCGCCTTCCCTTGCTTTTCCATAGCCGAAACAAGCACTGCAAACGCCTTTTCCGCGCCCGTGGGTTCAACATAGTACGGCTTGTCGAAATAGATAGGATCGACTTCTTCCAGATGCACGAACTTTTCTATCGTTATGTTCTTGTCTTTCTTCGATTTGAGCTTCTCGAAATCTTCGTCGTCGAATATAACGTACTTATCTTCTTCGTACTCGTATCCCTTTACTATGTCGTCAGGCTTAACTTCTCTGCCGCCGCAATCCGCGCAGGTCTTTTTATATCTGACCCTGCTCATAGTCTTTTTGTCGATCATATTAAAGCCTATGTCATTGCTCTTGACCGCGCTGTGTAGCGTTACGGGAATATACACAAGCCCGAAACTTATACTGCCTTTGTAACTGTATGCCATAATCTTATTATGTGCAATATGTCGGACTTTCTTACGTTGAGAAGATAAACTATAACATCTGTTGAATTTAATCCTTTTCGCAAAAGATTACCAAATTTTATTTT
>DBEXQE010000278.1:0-7543 GCA_048167245.1 Christensenellales bacterium
AACTCGCAAATTCCTTGAATACGATCATATTGAAATAAAAATTTTATCACTGCGGGAGCAAAGGCACAAAAAATGTATTACGTAGGCGTAGATATCGGCGGCACGTTTATCAAAGCGGGGCTTGTCGACGAAAAAGGCAAGATAGTCAAACATTCGAGCATAGAAACGAAAGCCACGCGCAAAGCGGAACGCGTCATCGAAGACATGATAAAGCAGATACGGGACCTTACGAGCGGCGTGAAATACAGATCGGTCGGCATCGGCTGTCCGGGCAGCATATACAGCGACACGGGAACGGTCGAGTACAGCAACAATCTGTATTGGCGCAAAGTCCCGCTCGGTCAGATGTTGAAAGACGAACTCAAAAAGCCCGTGTTCGTAAGCAACGACGCGAACGTTGCGGCTTTGGGCGAAGCCAAGTTCGGCGCGGGCAAGGGATACAGCGATATCGTCATGGTAACGCTCGGCACGGGCGTCGGCATGGGCATAGTAGTGGACGGCAAAATGTTCGAAGGCTACCGCTCGATGGGCGGCGAAGGCGGACACATGGTCATCCGCGAGAACGGCGCGCGTTGCACGTGCGGTCGCCGCGGCTGTCTGGAAGCGTACGCGTCGGCTACCGCGCTCATCCGCGAAACGCTCAACGCGATGATGATAGACAAAAACAGCCTTATGTGGGAGTTCTGCGGCAACGATCTGAACAAGGTGGACGGCAGAACGAGTTTCGAGTGCGCCAAGCGCGGCGACGAAACGGCGCAGAAAGTCGTTGACGAATACGTGAAAGCGCTGTCCGAGGGCGTTATAAACATGATCAACATTTTCCGCTCGCAGGCGATAATCATAGGCGGCGGAGTAAGCGCGCAGGGCGCATACCTTACGCAACCCATTCAGCAGTACGTCGACAGATACCGCTACGGCGGACGCGAGAGCCTGCCCGTTCAGATACTGACGGCTCAGCTCGGCAACGACGCGGGGATCTTAGGCGCGGCGTCGCTCGGGTTCGACGAATAATCGCACGGTAAAAAGCATAAGTTAATTTTAGTAGAATTTTGTAAAGGAGTAAATTTGAAATGCAACTTACAAAACCCCTGAAAGGAACTTTGACCGAAAGAAATCTCATGGAAGCGTTTGCGGGCGAGAGCATGGCTCGCAACAAGTACGACTTTTACGCGAGCAAGGCTAAAAAAGACGGTTACGAGCAGATCGGCGCGCTGTTTGCGGAAACGGCGGGCAACGAAAAAGAGCATGCGAAGATCTGGTTCAAACTGCTCCACGACGGCGTTCCCGATACGGTCGAGAACTTGAAAGACGCGGCTAACGGCGAAAATTTCGAGTGGACGGATATGTACGCGCGGTTTGAAAAGGAAGCCCGCGAAGAAGGATTCGACGATATCGCGGCTCTGTTCGAAGAAGTCGGCAAGATCGAGAGATCGCACGAAGAAAGATTTCTTAAACTGCTCGAAAACGTCAACGGAAACAACGTGTTCAGAAAGGGCGAAGAAGTCGTTTGGTACTGCCGCAACTGCGGACACCTGCACTACGGCAAGGAAGCTCCGACGGTTTGCCCCGTTTGCGAACACCCGAGAAGTTTCTTCGAGATAAAAGCAAAGAATTACTGAGAAACGAAAAAAAGGACTGTCCTGATCCGATCTTGGCAGTCCTTTTCGGTATATATTAAGTTTTATCTAAGATCGTAAAAACCGTGTTGGCGCAACGCTTCGTACAGGACTATCGCGACGCTGTTGCTTAAATTCAGCGAGCGCAGATTTTCACCCATGGGTATGCGCAAAGCCCGATCCGCGTTGAGTTTCAACAGGTCTTCGGGCAAGCCTTTCGTTTCCTTTCCGAACACGAGAAACGCGCCGTCGGGAAATTCGGCGTCCGCGTAGGAATTCGCGGCTTTCGTCGAAAGGAAGAACATTTCCGCGCCCTTGTTTTTCTCCAAAAATTCGTTCAGGGAATCGTAATAAAAAATCTCGACCTTGTCCCAATAGTCGAGTCCCGCGCGTTTGACGGTCGCGTCCGAAATTTCGAAACCGAACGGGCGTACAAGGTGGAGCCGCGTTCCCGTGCAGGCGCACGTTCGCGAAATGTTGCCCGTGTTCTGCGGGATCTCGGGTTCTATAAGCGCTACGTTTAACATAAAAAAATTATACCAAACGCGCCGCGAAAAGTCAATCCGATTTCACAGCCATACGGCGACAAGGAAAAACCCCGCGAGCGCGCCGCAGAGCATAAAAAAGCAGAACGTTCCGCCCGCGAAAAACAGCGATATCAGAAAAAATCCGACCGCCGCCACGGCGCACCAGAAAAAATCGAGTATAACGGTTACGACCTTTATATTCGTTTTTTTCGCGAGAAGCGCTTGCAGAAAATACGCAACGCGAAGAACGCCGCCGTATAAAAAAGATATGCCGAATAAAATAAGTTGCGTCATTTGAAAATGCGCTTTATGAGCTTTTCTTTCGCCGCGGAATACTGCATTTTGTTGACGCTCCCTTCGAACGTCAGCTGTCCCGTTTCCGCGTCGAATTTGTTGATTTTCAGCCCTGTCCCCGCGACCGTAAGCCCGCCTTCGCTCGTTTCGAGCAATATGCAGGTTTCGTTCGACGAGATGACTTTTTCGACGCCGGTCATAAGCGCCCGCTTGCGGTTTTCGAGAGTTATAGAATGCGGCTTTTTCACCGCCGTTTTGTTCTCCATGATAAAACACCTCTTGATTAAATGTATTCCGATCGATGGTGAATTATGATTTTTTCGTTCCGCACTGTCATTTCGACCGAAGTGAGCTTGCGAACGTAGCGGAGAAATCGCTCTGATTTATTATTTTTATATGGATAGAAAACTATAAAACCATATTATAAAGATAATTTAAGCGATTTCTCGACTACGCTCGAAATGACAGCCTGCGGCTGTACTCGCCTGCGGCTGTACTCGCCTGCGGCTCGTGGCGTATCAACATTCGACTGTTCTGTTTCCGAACTCATCAACAAATCCTACAAAATAGTCTATGGTTACGTCAAAGAAAATCGCAAATCGCATAATGCTGTAAATATCGGGATAAGAACGGTTATTTTCCCAATTAGTAATACTGTATCTTGAAATATTTACAGCGTCGGCTAATTCCTGTTGCGTCAGGTCGTGAGCCAAGCGTAATTCTCTTAATCTCAAAGTACAATTAAACATAATTCAATTATATGTAAAAATTATACGGAGAATATGAAGATCTGGAAAGCAAGATCGGCGGGATAGCCATTGAAACTCATTTTGCGCGCGGTTTCAGGGCGGGGCTTCACGCGGGGTTGGAGTGCGCCGCGCCGAAAGAGTTTTGGGAAGACAAAGACAAAATTTCGGCGGATCGCGCGAACGGGCGCTACGACGACGAAGATCGGGAACGGCTTTAAGTCGTTCTTTTTTTTGGCTCAAACGATTGCTTTTTTTCTTCTATTAAGCTACAATATTAAAGGCACACAAAGCAATACGTTTGGAGTTATTATGGATATCAAGAAAAAACTTTCGGAAGAATTTCAGCTCAAACCCGAGTACGCGTCCAATATCGTGGACCTTATAAACGACGGCAACACGATCCCGTTTATCGCGCGCTACCGCAAGGAAATGCACGGCGCGTGCGACGATCAGGTCTTGCGCGAATTCGCCGACAGACTCAATTATTTGAACAACCTTATCGCGCGCAAGGAAGAAGTGAAAAACTCGATCGAAGCGCAGGAAAAGTGGACGGACGAACTGGCCAAGGCTCTCGAAGCGGCTCAGACGCTTACGGAAGTCGAAGATATTTACCGCCCGTACAAGCAGAAAAGAACAACTCGCGCGTCGATTGCTATTGCAAAAGGCTTGGAGCCGTTGGCGGATATAATTTTCGCGCAGGAACTCAAAGAGTGCGATTTCGCGGAGCTTTGCGCGCCGTATCTTAACGAGAACGCGGACGAAAAAAAGAGCGTAAAAACGGTCAAAGACGCGATAGACGGCGCGAAAGACATAATCGCGGAGCGCATTTCCGACGACGCGGAAAACCGCAAGGCGCTCAGAAAACTCATTTACGATATCGGGCTTTTGGAGTGCAAACTCGACCCGAAAGACGAGAAAAACGAAAAAATTTCCGTTTACGAAATGTACAAGGAGTACTCGGAAAAAGTTTCGTCCGTTCCGCCGCACAGGATCTTAGCTATCAACCGCGGCGAAAAAGACGAATGTCTGAAAGCCGGCATAAAGCTCGACGAAGAAGCGGCTCTTAACAAGATAAAAGCCGCGTTCAAAAAGGACAGCGCGTTCAACGAGATCATGGACGAAACGATCGCCGACAGCTACGACAGGCTTATTTTCCCGTCTATCGAGCGCGAAGTCAGGAGCGAACTTTTCGACGTGGCGTCCGAGCAGGCGATAAAAATGTTCGAAGTCAACTTAAAGCCGCTACTGCTGCAACCGCCGCTCAAAGGCAAAGTTATTTTGGGACTCGACCCCGCGTACAGAACGGGTTGCAAAATAGCCGTTATCGACGAAAACGGCAACGTTCTCGACAATACGGTCGTTTATCCCACGCCGCCGCAGAATAAGACGGAAGAAGCGAAAAAAGTTCTCAAAAACCTTATTTCCAAGCACAAGGTCGACGTTATTTCGATAGGCAACGGCACGGCGAGCAAGGAATCCGAAATTTTCGTCGCCGACCTTATCAAGGAGTGCGACCGCCCAGTGAGTTACATGGTAGTCAACGAAGCGGGCGCGTCGGTTTACAGCGCGTCCAAACTCGGCGCGGAAGAATTCCCCGATCTCGATCTTACGGCAAGGAGCGCGATCTCGATCGCACGCAGACTGCAAGATCCGCTCGCGGAACTTATCAAAATAGACGTAAAGTCGATCGGCGTAGGGCAGTATCAGCACGACATGCCGCAGAAACGGCTTTCGGAAGTGCTTACGGGCGTAGTCGAAGACTGCGTAAACAGCGTCGGAGTCGATCTGAACACCGCGTCGTACAGTCTTTTGTCTTACGTGTCGGGTCTCAACGGCGCGATCGCGAAAAACATAGTCGAGTACCGCAAGAAAACTCCGTTCCGCCGTCGCAGTCAGCTCATGGAAGTGAACAAACTCGGCGCGAAAGCGTTTGAGCAGTGCGCGGGCTTTTTGCGTATCCCGGGCGGGGAAGACGTTCTCGACAATACTTCCGTTCACCCCGAAGCGTACGAAGCCGCCGAAAAACTTTTGAGTAAGTTCGGCTACACGGACGACGACGTGAGAAAGGGCAAGATAACCGATATCCGCGAAAAAGTCAAAGCGGAAGGCGCGGGCAAAGTCGCGCAGGAAATAGGCATAGGCGAACCCACGCTTGCCGATATGGTCGAAGAGATCATCCGCCCGGGTCGCGATATCCGCGACAGCTTGCCGCCTCCCGTACTGCGCGCCGACCTTATGGACATAAAAGACCTTAAAGAAGGCATGGAGCTTACGGGAACGGTTCGGAACGTCATCGACTTCGGCGCGTTCGTAGACATAGGCGTTCACCACGACGGACTCGTTCACATTTCCGAGATCTCGGATAACTATATAAAGCACCCGTCCGAAGCGCTTACCGTCGGCGAAGTCGTCCGCGTGCGCGTTATAGGCGTGGACGTGGCGAAACAGAGAATAAATCTGTCTATGCGCTCTCCCGACGCGAAAAAGCCCGAAAAGCGCGACAATAAAAACGCAAACAACGCTCAAAACCGCGATTGCCGTAACGACAACCGTCAAGGCGGCAACAGGGGCAAAGACTTTAACCGCGACCGCAGGGGCGATAACCGTCAGAGCGCGCCGAAAAAAGAGCAGTCGCTCGACGATATGCTGAAAGCGTTGCAGAATAAGTTCAATAAATACTGATCAACGGAGTCGGCGCAGACCTGCCCGTAAGCCATCGCGTCGCAGACGCGAACGCCCTTAGCCAAGCGAAGCGCCCGCCACGAGCAACGCGAGTACAAGAGCCGTAGGCGAGTATTTCGACCGAAGTGAGCGTACGCTTCCCCTGTACTGTCATTTCGACCGAAGTGAGCGATAGCGAACGAAGTGGAGAAATCGCTCAAAATTTATATCATTTAATGGATAGAACAGTTATAAGACCATATTGTAAAGCTAATTTAAGCGATTTCTCGACTACGCTCGAAATGACAAGAAATTGTGTTATAAACACGATTTCTTGTCGGCGTTCGCCACTGCGTGGCGATGGCTTACGGACAGTGCCGGAGCACGTTCGCTCGCAAGCTCGCTCGGCTAAGGACAGTGCAAAGCGGGTTTTTAACTCACTTTGGTTGCAATGACAGTGTTGACGGATGAGGTTAAAACAGTTTTATGACCGACGCCGAAGTAAAACAAATAAATAATCTTATTTCAGGCGTCGCGGACGGCGACGAAAAGTCCCTGTGCGAGCTTTACACGCTCTGCTATAAGGGGCTTTTTTCGGTTGCGAAAAACATTACGCGCGAACGGGCGGCGGCGGAAGACGTTATTCAGGACGTTTTCGTCAAAGTCGTGCGCTCGGCTAAGTCGTTCAAGAAAAAAGACAACGGTTACGGGTGGCTGTGCGTCATCACGCGCAACACGGCGCTCAGCTATATAAAGAAAAACAGCTTGAATTCGTTCGACGATATCGACGAGTGTTTCGCGCTGTTCGACCCCGATACGTGCCCCGAAAAGACGGACGAGCGGCTCGAAATACGTTCCGCGCTCGAAAATCTGTCGCCGCCCGAGCGGAAACTTTTATACTTGAAGTATTACTGCGATATGACGGTGCGCGAAATAGCCGCCGCGACGGGAGCGAAAAAATCGACCGCGGCTTACGGAATTTTGCGGGCGGAAGAAAAGCTCAAAGAATTTTTGAAATAATCGGGACAAAACGGTCGGAAAAAGAGTTATTAAAGTAGAGTAATGAAAAAAAATCCGGACATACAGAAAATATTTACGGCGACGGAAACGGACGAGCAACCCCCGAAAGAGTTGCTTATGCCCGCATTAAGCGAGCTGAGAGCGCAGAACGCGCGCAAAAAAGCGCGGAAACGGCTTTTCGCAAGGCTCGGCGTCGGCTTATCCGCGGCGGCGATAGTTCTTATCGTTTCGCTGTCGGTGATCTTGCCGCGCGGTCATTCGCCCGCAAATAAGGGCGACGCTCCCGCCGCGCCGAATTACTATACCGCCGCCGAGATAGTCCAAACGACGGAAGTAAGTTCCGTCGCATTGAATATCCCGCGGATCTCGCACCTGAACGGCGACCCCGCACTGCCCGAAAGCATAGTCGAGTATGAGTTCGCGGACGGGTCGACGGCGTACGCGAGCGTAAAATTCCGTCGCCGCGGCAGATACGGCATAGAAGACGTTACCGTTACCGCCGAATTCGCGGAGAGCGTGTTCGAAGACTTCAAGGACTTTTATGCGCTTTCGGGAAGCGGTTTCCGTTACGAGATCTCGCGCGAGAACGGCGAGTACGTCGGAAAATGCGCCGCGCCCGGAAACGGAGTAAGGTATTATATCGAAATAATGTGCGCGAACGGGATAGATATAGACT
>DBEXQE010000279.1:0-9622 GCA_048167245.1 Christensenellales bacterium
CGCCGCCGAGCCGAGCCGCGATATCGGTGCTACGCACGTTCTCTTTTATTCTCGCCGCCGTAACTTCGAGCACTTCGTCGCCGAACAGATGACCGTAAACGTCGTTGGCTTTCTTGAAATCGTCTATGTCGAATATGACGAGCACGTAACTGCGATCCTTGTTAGCCGCGAGTATGCGCGAGATCCTGCTCTTTGCCGCGTTGTGGTTCAACAGTCCCGTTCTCGAGTCCGTTTCGGCTTTGAGTTCCAAAAACTCCATAGCTTCGGTTTCGTCGTTCACGTCGACTATCTTGCCGATCGCGCCTTCGAACTCGGGCGCTTCGCCATCGCTCCACATGGCTTTACCGATGACCTTGTACCATTTTTTCTCGCCCTGAACGCTTAACTGAAAACGCTCTATCACGATCGGCGCTTCGGGCGTGGAAGTTCTGAGCTTGTGCAGGAACAGCGCGAGATCGTCTTTCGGGAAGATCTCCGTCCAGGCTTTGTCCTCCAACGGGTTGACTATTTTTATAGGAGTTCCGAGCGATTCCGCGCCCCACTCCGAAAGTTTTATCATTTCGGGCAACGGGTTGTATTCGAACGTGATCTCTCGCGAAATGTCGTTCAGATACTTGAATTTGAGACGCTCTTTTTCCAACAGTTTTATCGATCTGTCGGACGCGTCGGGCGCGTCGTCTTTAAGCATTTGCTTAACGGTGTCGTGAATACTGTTCTCGGTAACTTCGCCGAACGATATTACGTTAAGTTCGTGTTTCAGCTTTTCGGCGATATCGGTCAGACATTCGAGTAGCAGCGGATTGAATACGCCGCATTCGCCGCCTACTATCATTTTTATCGCGACGTCGGGTTCGTAAGGCGGCTTGTATACGCGTCTGCTCGTAAGCGCGTCGTACACGTCCGCGATCGAAACGACCTGCGCGGCGATAGGGATCTCGTCGCCTTTCAGTCCGTCCGGGTATCCTTTGCCGTCGTAGCGTTCGTGATGCCAACGGCAGATCTGATAAGCCGTTTTAACGAGCGCTTCGTCTTTGCGCAAAGTCATATTGTCGAGCATTTTCGCGCCTTCGACCGTGTGGTTCTTCATTATCTCGAACTCTTCGGGCGTGAACCGTCCGGGCTTGTTCAGTATCTCGCTCGGCACCGAGATCTTTCCTATGTCGTGGAGCGCCGCCGCGTTGCTGATAAGCCGCATTTCTTTCGGAGAGATCGAATACCTGTCCGTCTTGCGCACAAGCTCTCTGAGCAGCATTTCCGTTATCGCCTGAACGTGCAGAACGTGCAGACCGCTCTCTCCGTTACGGAACTCGACTATATGCGAGAGTATCTCTATCATCAGCGAGTTGTCTTTTTCTTTCTCGTATATCTGATTGGAGAGCATTTCCGACATTTCTTTCTGCTTTATCGTAAGCAGGAAATTGCTTGCCACGCGGTGCTTTACGGTTCGCTCGTCGAACGGACGGCTTATGTAGTCGATAGCCCCCAGATCGTACGCCCTGTCGATATACGCTCCGCCCGTTTCGGCGGAGATCATGATGACGGGTATGCTCTTTATCCAACCCTGCTTGTTCATGGTCGCAAGCACTTCGAAACCGTCCATAACGGGCATTACGATATCGAGCAGCATCAGCGAAATTTCGAGTTCCCGCTCGTGCAGTATCTCGACGGCTTGCATGCCGTTTTCGGCTTCGATTATTTCGAAGTTGTCTTCGAGCATATCGCACAAAAGCGAGCGGTTGAGTTCCGAATCGTCGACTACGAGAAGTTTATTGTGTTCTTTATTTTTCACCGGTCTGGCCTTCCCGTAAGTCGTTTATTATAATTTTCAGTTTCGTCATGTCGATAGGCTTAGCCAAGTGCGCGTTCATGCCCGCTTCCAACGCGGCTTTCACGTCGTCGTCGAACGCGTTCGCCGTCATGGCGATTATGGGTATCGTCTTTGCGCGCGGGTGAGAGCAAGCACGAATGGCACGCGTAGCTTCGTAACCGTTCATAACGGGCATCTGAACGTCCATGAATATCACGTCGTAACGGTTTTCGTCGGACTGCTCGAACTTTTCGAGCGCGACCTGCCCGTTCTCGGCGATCTCACATTCGACTTCTTCGATATCAAGTAGCTCCGTGAGTATCTCGGCGTTGATCTCGTTGTCTTCCGCCGCGAGAACTTTCAATCCTTTGAGCGAAATGTCTTTCGGAGCCGTCGCCGAAACGATCTCTTTTTCTTTATTGGCGTTTCGCAGTTCCGAGATCGCGTGTCTGAACGACGATACGAAGAACGGCTTGGAAAGGAAATAATCTATCCCCGCGGCTTTCGCTTCTTCTTCGATATCTTCGAAGCTGTACGAAGTCAAAACCATGATCGGTATTTCGTTGCCGACTTTCTTTCTTATCTGACGCGCCGTTTCGAGTCCGTCCATTTCGGGCATTTTCCAGTCGAGCAGAACTATATTGTACGCTTCGTTTTTCTCGCAAGCGTCGCAGACCATCTCCACGGCTTTTTTGCCGCTTAAAGCGTAGGATACGTTTACGCCCGTATCCGCCATAAGCTCCTGAATATCCAAACAAACGTCTTCTTCGTCGTCGACGACGAGAACCTGAGCGACGTCGTTTTCCGACCAGAAATCTTTGCTCAGCTGAGCCTTGTCGACTACCGCAAGTTCGAGATCGACGGTGAACGTGCTGCCCTTGCCTTTCTCGCTCGTTACGGATATCGTTCCGCCCATAAGATCGACGATATTCTTCGTTATCGCCATGCCGAGTCCCGTACCCTGAATGTTCTTCGTGGCTTCGGTGGCTTCTCTCGCGAACGGCTCGAATATTATATCGACGAATTCGGGACTCATGCCTATGCCGTTATCCTTAACCGAAAATCTCATGTGCATATGACCGTGCTTTTTGCTCGGCAACGCTTCTATTCTCAGTTCGATATCGCCGCCGTCCCGAGTGTACTTAACGGCGTTGGAAAGCAAATTCAAAAGTATCTGATTTATGCGCAATTTGTCGCCGAGTACGATCTCGGGCATGTTGCCTTTCGTATACACGTCGAGATTTTGCTTTTTGGCTTTCGCCTGCGGACCTATTATGGAATACAGTTCTTCCAGGAACTCGGGGAAATCGAATTCTTCGATATTCAGCGTCGTCTTGCCGCTTTCTATCTTGCTCATATCCAACAGGTCGTTGATAAGGCTCAATAGGTGCTGACTCGAAAAAGAGATCTTGCGCACGTATTCGCGCACTTTGTCGGGCTTGTCGAAATCTTTGGCGAGCAACGTCGTAAAGCCTATGATCGCGTTCATAGGCGTGCGGATATCGTGCGACATGTTCGAAAGGAAGTTGCTCTTTGCCGCGTTCGCCGACTTTGCTATCTCCAACGCTTCTTCCAGATCGGCGCGCATCTTAGTTTCCTGCGTTCTGTCGGACAGCATCATGACGCAACTATCCTTGCCCTTGAAATCGGAGTGATACAGCGTCAGCTTATACCAATATTTTTCGCCGCTTTCACTGTTTTTCATGCATATATCGGTATCCCAAGTCTGACCGTTGGGGATCTTGCGCAAGCCCTCCGACGTAAACGGCGGATATTTTTCCGTCGCGGCGTCCAAGATCGCGTGGATATCCGTCGGGATCGAGACCCAAAACGTGTTTTACGTTCGAGCTGACGTACTCGGCGGTAAAGTCGTTTATCGAAAACAGCAGGAATATATCCCGCGTATTCAGCGTGAGCAGATCGAGAAGTTTCTCGCGCGATTTGACTTCGAGTTCCTTTTGCCTAATGCGTTGCTTGTTGGAAACGATTATCATCCAAGCCACAGCCGCCGCTATGACAACGAATACCGCCGCCATAATGCCTACGGTTATGCCGCGGAAACGGCTCATGCTGTGATTTACTATACTGCTCGGCGCAATTCCGAGCAGCATCCAGTCGCTGAACTCGATCGGAATATATACGAGATAGTACTCGCGTCTGCCTTCGCTGAACAAAGTTACGCCCGTCTTCTGCGCTCCGGCAGTCCAATCGGCGGTTATGCTTTCGACTTTCTGCGCGCTTATACCGCAATCGTCGGAATAAAGATAATCGACGAAATTCGTAAGACGCTTATCGTCGGGACGCGTTTGAAGCAATACGTTGCCGTCGGGCAAAACAACGTAGCACATACCCTCGCCCGAAAACGCCTCGATCGCAAGCGATCGGCTCATGGCTTCCGCGTTGAACGTCAATCCTATCGCGCCGAAAGCGAATTCTTCGCCGTTCGTCATTTTATATTTCCACGAACCGCCCGATTCTTCCGAGTCCATTTTGACGGCGAACATCATTATCTGATCGCCTTCCTTGTCGGTCCTGTATCCGACTACGCCGCCTTTATCTTCTTCGAGTAGCTCCTGCAAACTGCGGCGGAACGAAAACGACACTTTTTCGTCTTCGGTACGACCGTTCGGGACACTGTTCGCGTCGGCAAGGCGCATACACGAAACTATATGGCGCGTCTCTCCGTCCACTTCCTGTTTTTCGGTTTCGGAGCTTATGAAATAAAAATTCGTAAAGCCCCAGCGCTCTTTCTGAGAATTTATGAAATCTTCGAGTTCCTCTCGTCTGCTTTCGTCGCCGCCGTCGATCAGATCAACTGAATTTTCGAGATAGTTGCGCCAACTGTAAAGCAAATTGCGGTCGTTTTCGACCGTTTTCGAAAACGATGCGTTCACCTGATTGTAGAGTTCTTTAAGGTGATTCGAGCTTTCGTTGAAAATGATTTTAGACGCGAAAACAGAATAAAGCACCGACGTCAGAAAGACCGCGACTACGAAAACGGCGGCTATCGTTATCTCACGCCATTTCTTTTTGAAAATATTTTCGCTTTTTTTGTTCATCGTTTCCATATTCCTATTTTAACACAACGCTTATGCTTTTGCAACCTATTTGATGCTAACCTTGAACTGGTTTGTCGTTATATACGTAAACCTTGCCTATCGTGTGCTTGCCCTTGACAAGCGGACGCCCCTGATGCGTGCGGTTCTCGATAACGAGATCTTCCGTAGAGAACGCGGTCAGATACTCGTCGTCCACGTCGAGAACTATATTATAAGGCTCTTTTACGTAGCTTGCGAACGAGAGCCGCGTGCCGTTGTCTTTCTTGTTGAAATCTATTATCTTAACGCCCTTGCGGTAGCGCGCCATAACGTCGATCTGCGCCACGAGAACGCGCTTTGCGTAACCCTTGTCGGTTATGAGCACCATTTCGCCGTCGCCCGTTACCTGCCGTATGCAGACGCAGTAGTCGCCGTCCGAGAGCTGGATGCCCTTTACGCCCGCCGCGACTCTGCCCTGCGCGGGAATATCCGACATGTCGGCGTTAAGGCACATACCGTCTTTCGTAATAAACATAAGAGTAGCCGACGGCTGTTGGATCTCCATTGCGATAACTTCGTCGCCTTCTTTCAGCTTTATAGCCTGGAACGCCGATTTGACTACGTTGTACTCGCTCCAATCGCTACGCTTGACCATGCCCTCGCGCGTGTAGAACAACAAATTCCCCTTAGGGAGCGCGTCTTCCACGTTTTGGAAGAACACTATTCTCTCGTTTTCGAGCGCGTCGGGGAAAACCGCTTTCAAAGCCGCGCCTTTTTCGCGCCACTTGCCGTCGGGGATCGAATCGGCGTCGAGCTTGTAACAGTTGCCCATATTCGTAAAGCAGTACAGTCGCTCGGTGCTTTTCAGTTTTATTATGTTCGAACATATCTCGTTTCTCGTCGAGTTGTCGGCGAACGACTTCGACGCCATGGAGAAATTCTTGACGAGCATGCGCTTAATCTGCATGTTCGCGTTGACGGCTACGATATAATCTTCGACGGGCTTTTCGTCGTCCTCGGACGGAACGTTATAGTCCTTTTCGTTTTTAAGGATCTGCGAACGGCGATCCGTCTTGTAGTTTTTCTTGATTTGCAGAAGCTCGGTCTTGACGATATCCATCTGCAATTTTTTGGACGCGACTATCGCGGTAAGACGGGCGATCGTGGCTTTTACGTCGGCGAGTTCCTTTTCGAGCTTGTAGACTTCCATGCTCGTAAGGCGCGCCAACCGCAGATCGAGTATGGCTTGCGCCTGACGGTCCGACAGGTCGAAACGCTTGCGCAATCTCTCTTTCGCTTCCGCCGTGGACGAACTCGTCTTGATTATCTTGACTACTTCGTCGATATTCTTTACGGCTATTACCAACCCTTCGAGAATATGCTCGCGCTCTTTCGCTTCTTCGAGTTCGTACTTGCTGCGGCGCAGTATTACTTCGCGCTGATAATTTACGTAGTACGCTATGATATCCAAAAGCCCCATCTGTTGCGGCTTTCCGTCGGCGATCGCGACCATATTTATGCCGTAGCTCGTGGACAGGTTCGTCGACTTGAACAGTTTTTCGATTATGGCTTTCGGATCGCAGTCGCGCTTGACTTTAATGACCGCGCGCATGCCGTTGCGGTCGGATTCGTCGGTTATCTCGCTTATGCCCGTCAGAACGCCTTTCTTTTCTTCGCGCGCTTTGAGTATGCTTTCCAAAAGCGCCGCCTTGTTCACCTGGAACGGCAATTCGTCTATGACGATGAGTTTCTTGTCGTTGTCGCCGTTTTCTATATGGAGCTTCGAACGGATTATTATTTTGCCCCTGCCCGTTTCGTACGCTTTGGTGAGTTCGTCGTCGGCTATTATATAACCGCCCGACGGAAAATCGGGACCCTTGACGACTTTCATCATGTCTTTGAGCGAAATGCGCGGGTTGTCGATATACGCGACCACGCCGTCGATCGTTTCGCCTATGTTGTGCGGCGGAATGTTCGTCGCAAGTCCGACCGCTATTCCCGACGCGCCGTTTACGAGCAGATTCGGAAATCTTCCCGGCAAGATATCCGGTTCCATCAGCGTGTCGTCGAAGTTGCAACTCCACTTCACCGTGTCCTTGTCGAGATCGCGCAGAAGTTCGAGCGCGAGCGGAGCCATGCGCGCTTCGGTATATCTCATCGCCGCCGCGCCGTCGCCGTCTATCGAGCCGAAGTTTCCGTGTCCGTCCACGAGAATAGACCCCATGTTGAAACTCTGCGCCATTCTGACGAGCGCCTGATAAACGGAAGTGTCGCCGTGCGGGTGGAATTTACCCAAGCAATCGCCGACGATACGCGCGCATTTGCGGTAAGGCTTGTCGGGAGTTATGCCGAGTTCGTGCATGGTATACAGTATCCTGCGCTGAACGGGCTTCAAGCCGTCCTCGACTCTCGGCAACGCGCGGTCGAGAATGACGAATTCCGAATACGGCATCATCGACTCGTGCATCACGTCTTCCATCGTCTTGACTATTATTCTGTTGTTCTGCTGTTCTTGCTCTTGTATATTGGTTGCCATAATAGCTTCTCCGATTATTAAATTGAATAGTTTTTATTAACTCATACACCCACGGCGGCGGAGAGCGGTGCGTAGACGGGCAACAGGCGGCAAGGCGGCGACGGGAGTTTATTTTGACATAAATGACCAAGCCGACCTTGACGCACGTAGCCCGTATACGTGCCGTTATACGCCGCCGCTATTTAGCTACTGCTTTGAAGTTATCTTCCCTATTAAAGTTTGCGTTTTCTATTATATATGCCTTGCGCAAATCTATCGCGTCGCCCATAAGAGTGGAAACGAGCATTTCGGCTTCCGCCGCGTCTTCGATCGTAACCTGAACGAGCGTGCGCTTGTCGGGATCCATCGTCGTAGTCCAAAGCTGATCGGCGCTCATTTCGCCGAGTCCTTTATAGCGCTGGATAACGGCTCCGCGTCCCGCGCGCTGTTTCGCTTCTTCGAGCGCAACGTCGTCGTATACGTATTCGTCCACGTCCTTTTTGCTTATCTTGTAAAGCGGCGGCAGACCTATATAAACGTGCCCTTCGGTAATGAGATCTTTCATGTAGCGGAAGAAAAAAGTCAGCAGTATCGCTCTTATGTGCGCGCCGTCCTGGTCCGCATCGGACAGAATAACGACTTTGTGGTAGTTCAAGTTATCCACGTTGAAATCTTCGCCTATTCCGCTGCCGAGAGCCGAAATTATCGTGCGGATCTCTTCGTTCGCAAGCACCTGATCTATGCGCTTTTTCTCCGCGTTCAGCGGCTTGCCCCTTAGCGGAAGTATAGCCTGGAACGAACGGTTTCTCGCCTGCTTTGCCGTGCCGCCAGCCGAATCGCCCTCGACTATGAACAGCTCGTTTTTCTCGGGTTTCTTGCCCGTACAACTCGACAGCTTGCCGACGAGATTGAAATTTTCTATGCTGTTTTTCGCGCGGGTGATCTCTTTTTCCTTGCGCGCGGCTTCCCTGACCTTTGCCGCTACCTGCGCTTTTTTCAGCATGATATCGAGCGTAGGTTTGTTTTCGGGCTTGTCGAAAAATTCGGTCAGTTTAGTCGAAAAGATCGAATATATCGCGTCCTTTGCTTCGGGGTTGCCGAGTTTCGTTTTCGTCTGACCCTCGAACTGAACGTTCTGCATCTGAACGGACAGAACGCACGTAAGACCTTCGCGGAAATCGTCGCCCAAAAGGTTCGCGTCCTTGTCTTTCAGCATACCCGTTTTGCGCGCGTAGTCGTTCATGACTTTCGTAAGCGCCGTCTTGAAGCCCGTTTCGTGCGTGCCGCCTTCGGTCGTCGGGATATTGTTCACGTACGAGAAAATATTTTCGGTGTACGCGTCGGTGTACTGATACGCGATCTCCATTTCGATGCCGTCTTTCTCGCCCGAAAGGAACAGCGGTTCGGGGTGCGCGGCAGTCTTTGTTTCGTTCAGATATTTCACGAAGTCTATCAGTCCGCCTTCGTAGCAATACTCGCGCTTCAACACGGTATTCCCCATCGGAACGCGCTCGTCGATAAGGATTATATGCACACCCTTATTCAGAAACGCAAGTTCTTTGAGCCTTCTCGCGATGACTTCGAGCGAAAGCGTAGTGGTTTCGAATATGCGCTTGTCGGGCAAAAAGCGCACGTACGAGCCGCGCTTATCCGTCTTGACTCCCGTGTCGAACAAGTGGTACTTCGGCACGCCGCCCTTGACTTTTCCGTCTATCTCTTTCGACTCGAATTCCATGCGGTAAGTCGTGCCGTTCTTGTAGACTTCCACCGTCAGCCACTCCGAAAGCGCGTTCGTAACCGACGAACCGACGCCGTGAAGTCCGCCCGAATGAGTGTAGTTTTCGTTGTCGAATTTGCCGCCCGCGTGAAGCTGAGTAAATACGACTTCCACGCCCGAAACGCCGAGCGTAGGATGGATATCCACGGGTATGCCCCTGCCGTTGTCCTCGACAGAAGCCGAACCGTCGGTGTGGAGCGTTACCGTTATCTTATCGCCGTAACCGTTCGCGACTTCATCCATCGAGTTGTCGACGATCTCCCACAATATATGATGCAGTCCTTTCGAACCAGTCGTGCCTATATACATACCGGGGCGAAGCCGTACCGCGTCGAGTCCTTCGAGAACGCGTATGTCTTTCGCGTTGTATTCCTTAGCCATTCTATCCTCCCGCCATACTTATTTCGAATAATAATATGAATTATAGCATATCCTTATAAATTTTTCAACCGATTTTAATCTATATTTATACAAATTCTTACCTA
>DBEXQE010000280.1:0-5389 GCA_048167245.1 Christensenellales bacterium
ATTAAAAATTTTCCAAAATTTTTTGTAATTCCGAGAGATTTCTCGACTGCGCTTCGCTCCGCTCGAAAGGACAGTGCCTGACATTTTATATCGAATAATGATCGGCGCCCATAAGGTCGGAGAGAGTTACGCTTTCGAGATATTCGTTTATTACGCGATTGAGCCCCGTCCAGAGCGGCAACGTCTTACATTCCCCGCTTCTCGCGCAGACGTCCGCGCCTTCTTTCAGGCATGCGACGGGCGCGAGCGAACCTTCGGTAAGCGACAGAATACTTTTCGCGGTGTATTCGCTCGGCGATCTCGTCAGCTTATAGCCGCCGCCCTTGCCCCTTAGCCCGCTGAGAAGATTTCCGCGAGTCAGGATAACGAGAATACTCTCCAAATATTTTTCGGAGATCCCCTGCCGCCGCGCTATATCGTTGAGCGGAATATATCCGCCGTTTCCGTTTTCGGCTATATCTATCATTACTCTCAAAGCGTATCTTCCGCGAGTGGAGATCATCCTGTCAAGCGCCCCTTTTCCCTTAATATATACCATTATATAAACTTTTCCGAAAAAAATCAAGCAAAAACCCATTAAAACTATTGACAAAGTAGGTTGAAAATGATAAAATGCAATCAACATATTAAACAAGTAGGTTGTTAAGGAGAAATTCATATATGCAAGACTATAAATTCGAAACGAAACAGCTTCACGTAGGACAGGAAACGCCCGATCCCGCGACCGGCTCGCGCGCCGTTCCGATCTACGCAACGACTTCGTACGTATTCCGCGATTGCGAACAGGCGGCGGGACGATTCGGTCTTACGGACGCGGGCAACATTTACGGCAGACTTACGAACTCGACGCAGGACGTATTCGAAAAGCGTATGGCGGCGCTCGAAAACGGCGTTGCGGCGCTCGCCCTTTCTTCGGGCGCGGCGGCTATAACTTATACGTTACAGGCGCTCGCTCAGAACGGCGGACATATAGTCGCGCAAAAGACCATCTACGGCGGAAGTTACAATCTTCTGGCGCACACGTTGCCGACGCTCGGGATAACGGCGACTTTCGTGAACATTCACGACCTTAAAGAAACCGAAAAAGCGATAAAGAGCGACACCCGCGCGATCTACATAGAAACGCTCGGAAACCCGAACAGCGATATCCCGGATCTTGACGCTTTGGCGGTGCTCGCTCACAAGCACGACTTACCGCTCGTAGTCGACAACACGTTCGGGACGCCGTACCTTATCCGTCCGATAGAACACGGCGCGGACGTGGTCGTTCACTCGGCTACTAAGTTCATAGGCGGACACGGGACGACGCTCGGCGGCGTTATAGTCGATTCGGGCAACTTCGACTGGGAAAAGTCCGGCAAATACCCCGCGATAGCCGCGCCCAATCCGAGCTATCACGGAGTATCCTTTACGAAAGCCGCGGGCAAAGCCGCATTCGTAACGTACGTGCGCGCGGTACTGTTGCGCGACATGGGCGCGACGATCTCGCCTTTCGCGGCGTTCCTACTGCTTCAAGGCACGGAAACGCTTTCGCTCAGAATAGAACGGCACGCGTACAACACGGAAAAAGTCGTCGAATTCCTTTCCGCTCACCCGCTCGTCGAAAAAGTAAATCACCCGTCGCTGAAAGACCACCCGGATCATAAACTGTACGAGAAGTATTTCCCGCAGGGCGGCGCGTCGATATTCACGTTCGAGATAAAGGGCGGCGTAAAGGAAGCGCATAAGTTCATAGACAATCTTAAACTGTTCTCTCTGCTCGCAAACGTTGCCGACTCGAAAAGCCTTGTGATCCACCCCGCCACGACTACGCACAGCCAGCTCACCGAAGAAGAAATGAAAGATCAGGGCATATATCCCAACACTATCCGTCTTTCGATAGGCACGGAGCATATAGACGATATTTTGGCAGACCTTGAAAACGGCTTCGACGCCGTAAGGAGATAATTTTATGGCATTATACGGATCCGCGGACGCGCTTATAGGCAACACTCCGCTACTCGAACTTACCCGCTACAACGAAAAGCACGGAGCTAAGGCGAAAATCTTCGCGAAACTCGAATATCTGAACCTTACGGGATCCGTAAAGGACCGCATCGCGAAAGCCATGCTCGACGACGCGGAAAAGAGCGGAAAAATCGACCGCAACTCCGTTATAATAGAGCCGACTTCGGGCAACACGGGCATAGGGCTTGCGTCCGTTGGCGCGGCGCGCGGGTACAGGGTAATCATAGTCATGCCCGAAACGATGTCGGCGGAGCGGCGGAAACTCATGAAAGTTTACGGCGCGGAACTCGTGCTGACCGACGGCAAAAAAGGCATGAGCGGCGCGATCGCGAAAGCCGAAGAACTCAAAAAACAGATACCGAACGCGTTTATCGCGGGTCAGTTCGAAAACCCCGCGAACCCCGCGGCGCACTTCGCTTCGACGGGTCCCGAGATCTACGGCGACCTTGACGGAAAAGTCGATATTTTCGTCGCGGGCGTAGGCACGGGCGGAACGCTGTCGGGCGTCGGAAAATTCTTGAAGTCGAAGAACGAAAACGCGAAAATAATCGCCGTCGAGCCGCTTTCGAGCGCGGTGCTGTCCACGGGAAAAGCCGGCGCGCACGGCATACAGGGCATAGGCGCTGGATTCGTTCCCGCAACGCTCGATACGAAGATCTACGACGAAGTCATCGCCGTTTCGGACGATAACGCGTTCGCCGCCAGCAAAGACGTATGCAAGACCGAAGGCGTGTTCGTGGGGATCTCGTCGGGCGCGGCGCTTTGGGCGGCAACTAAAATAGCTCTGCGTCCCGAAAACAAAGGAAAGAACGTCGTAGTCCTGTTCCCCGACGGCGGCGACAGGTATCTTTCCACGGCTCTCGCGGACTGAAAAAATCATAAATAAAAAAGCACGCTCATATATCTTAATATATGAGTAAAGTCTGGCTTATCATATTACTGTCGAGCATAGGAACGCTCCTATTCTGCGATCCGTCCGCCGCCGTTACCGCAATGGTCAAAGGCTCGCACGACGCGGTCAATCTCGCCATGGAGCTTGTGGCTTTATACGCGTTCTGGCTCGGCTTTTTCGCCGTTCTGGAAAAGACGGGCATTTCGGATAAATTGGCGAAACTCTTGCGCCCAGTCGTGCGGTTTCTGTTCCCCGGAGTGAAGAACGACACGGAAAAATTCATTACGATGAATATGTCGGCGAATATTTTGGGGCTTGGCAACGCGTCCACTCCGATGGCTATCCGCGCGATCAACACAATGGACGACGACGGCGGAAAAGCGAGCATAAATATGATAATGCTCGTCGTCATCTCGTCGACTTCGCTGCAACTTCTGCCGTCCACCGTCATAGGCATGCGCGCGAGCCACGGAAGCGCGAACCCCGCGGACTTTCTTATCCCCTGCATGATCGCAACGGTCGTATCCACGTTTATAGGCATAGCGTGCGTTAAACTTCTGTGGCAGTTCATGAAGCGCAAGATCCGCAAAACGCAGACCGAAACAAAACAGACTGAGCATATCGACGCGCCTTTACCCAAAAAGATAAAAAAGCGCGCGCGGGCGGACAAGGCGGCGGCAAAATGACGTCGTACATAATACCGATAATTTTCATATCCGTCCTGCTCGTTTCGATCTTCCGCAAACAAGACGCTTATTCGGCTTTTATCGACGGCTCGGGAAGCGCGATCAAGCTGATGGCGAACGTGTTCCCGTATCTTCTCACGATAATGATGGCAGTCGAAGTTTTCCGCGCGAGCGGCGTTTCGGCGGTAGTCGCCGACTTCGTTTCGCCCGTAATGCGCGTATTCGGGATCCCGAAAGAGCTGACGGAACTTATTCTTCTGCGTCCGCTTTCGGGCGCGGGCGCGCTCGGCGTTCTCGAAAACGTGTACACCGTTCACGGCGCGGACACGTATATAGGCAGGTGCGCGTCGGTCATATACGGGTCGAGCGAAACCGTGTTCTATATCTCCACTATCTACTTTTCGCAGAGCAAAGTCAAAAAACTCGGCTTTGCTATACCGATCGCGCTGTTTGCGACGTTTATAGGCTGTATTTTGGGCTGCTTTTTATGCAGATTCATTTGAAATAGCGTCCGTAAATTTGACTGACGCCGCCGTTTTGTAGTATAATGAAAAAAAAGGCGGTTAAAATCGTACGATGGACAGAATGACCGATAACCAGAGAATACGACTGCTTAAAGCCGTTCGGCAAAGCGGCGTGTTCGTTACGAGCGGACAGAAAGAGAAAGTAAACATTATGTCTACGCACTGGGGTTCGCTCGGCACGTTTTGGAACAGACCCGTGTTTATACTGCCCGTAAGAAAAAGCAAATTAACGCACAGACTTATCGACGAAACGGGTTGCTTTGCGATCTCCGTTCCCGTAAAGGATATGCGCAACGAAATAATCATGTGCGACCACCTGAGCGGCTACGATTCTAACAAATTCGAGTCGCTTCACCTGCACCCGAAGCGCACGAAAAAGATCCCGACGTACACGATAAGCGAATGCGGGCTTTTTTTGGAGTGCAAGGTCATTTACAAAACCGATATGCAACGCGAACAGCTCGACGAAAAGCTGCGCGAAGAAATGTATTCGCAAAAAGACTTCCACACGATGTATTTTGCGGAAGTCGTCGCCGTCTACGAAAACGAAGATTGACCTCATCCGTCGTGTCGGTCGCTAACGCTTTGCGACACGCCACCTTCCCCTAACAGGTGAAGGCTTTTTCTTTTGTCAAGGCTTCCCCTTTTAGGGGAAGCTGTCGGCGAAGTTTACGTAGCCGACTGATGAGGTCTACTCTACTATCTTGATACTTTGTATTTCTACGGGGCGGACGGGAACGTCGTCGTAGCCGCGCCACGATCCCGTTTGCACTTTGCTTATGGATACGGCGACTTTCAGGCTCTCGTCGTCCTTGACTTTTCCGAATGCGGCGTACTCTCCGTCGAGAAAAGGAGTGTCGGCGACGCAGATGAAGAACTGGCTCGTCGCGCTGTCTTTGACCATGGTGCGCGCCATCGAGATAACGCCCGCCGTGTGCTTCAAGTCGTTCTTTACGCCGTTCGAGATAAATTCTCCCTTGATAGCGGCGGTAAGCGGATCCTTACTTTTAAGTCCGCCGTCTTTTGCTACAAAGCCCCCGCCCTGGATCATAAATCCCGGTATAACGCGGTGAAAACAAAGTCCGTCGTAAAACCCCGCCTTGCAGAGCTTGACGAAATTGTCCACCGAGATCGGAGCGACGTCCGGATACAGTTCGAGTTCGATCTTCTTGCCGCCGACGAATTCGATAACGGCGTTTATCGTGTTTTCCATAAAAAAATCTCCGTACTTGAAAAATCACGACCATTATAACACTTTTATAAAATAAAGACCAGTCTAT
>DBEXQE010000281.1:0-3525 GCA_048167245.1 Christensenellales bacterium
TATTTTATTCGTCCCCGAGAACTAATAATTTTCCACGAATCTGCAAACGGCGTTCGTACTGACCTGCGCAGCCTTTACGACGAACGAATAAAAGTCGCCTATCGCGGAACCGTCGCCGTTGTCGGATATCGCGCGCATCGAAAAGAACTTGCGCCCCAACAGATACGCCGTCTGAGCTATCGCCGCGCTCTCCATGTCGCACGCGTCCGCGCCGAACTCGCTTCGGATCTGTTTCGACTTTTCGTCGGAACTTACAAACATATCGCCCGTGGCTATCACGCCCGTAAAGCAGTTTACGCCCATATCCGAGATAATGCGGCTCATTTTCTCGACGCTTTCTGCGTCGCTTTCGAAATACGTGAAATCGAGCCCCGAAACCCTGCCTTTTTCTATCCCGTCGGCTGTCGAATCGAAGTCGTGATAAACTGTTTTCGCACCTACGACTACGTCGCCCTGCCTTACTTTAGGATCGAGTCCGCCCGCTACGCCTACCGAGATCAGAAGATCGACGCTCGGGTAGCGCGCCACCGTAAGCGCGGCGGCGGAAGCGGCGTGGACCTTGCCTATGCCGCACCTGCAAACGACTATGTCTTTTCCGTGAAGTTTTCCCGAAACGAATTCGAACTTTTCGAATATATCGCGCTTAACGCCGCTCATTTTTCCGATTATGCCGTCCGTTTCGACGCTCATTGCGCCTATTATGCCTATCATAAATTTCTCCTTATATTCCAAATAAAGCACTCCGCGGCAACAAAGTCTTCTTCCGCCATTTTTTATCCAGCAAAAGCATAAGATATCCTATCCCGACGTAAACCGCCAAAGCGCAGATCACGACGAGCGCGACGAAACCGCCTATCATATCGTAGTCTATAAAATAGTACGGGAAGCGGTACGCAACGCCGTTTGCGGTGCGGTATATGACTCCCGAAAAGCCGGCTACCGTCGCCTGCAAAAAATAAACCGCGGGAATTACGGCAAACAGCAGCGGGTCGAATTTTTTCAGACTGCCTTCCTGCTGTATCATTATATAGTCCGCAATGCAGACGAGCGGCGTTATTCCGTGTATTGTAAGATTCGCGAAAGTCCAAATCGGACGCGTTTCGAACGGAGCGAGAGCCGCCCAATAAACTACGAACGTAAGCGTTATAGCGAGCGTTACCGCCGCATGTATCCGCGGGATATACGTAACGTTGCCCGCCTTGCCGCCGCAGGGCATATCGATCGCCGTTTTTACGGTCAGAAAACCGAACAGAACGAGAACGAGCAAGTTGCTCTGCGAAGTGTAATACAACAGCGGGTGCGCGTCGAATTTGCCCGCGAAAACCCCGAGTTTACTCAATATTCCGCAAAGTATAAGCGCGAATGCGGACGCCCGCCACAAAAGAACTATCCACCTTGTTTTTATCATATCTTACGCTCCGACAGCATTTTACCACAACGCCGCCGAAATAGCAACAAAAACGCGCGCGTCTACCCTAAAAGTCCATCGGAAAGCTCGCCTTTTTTGTTTTTTATCATTCGCGCAAGGTACACTATCGGCGTATCGAGCAGGCTCGTGAAAACGTAGATAACGTAACCCGAAGCGCATATCGACACGAGCGTTTTCATATCGTACACGCCCGCGAACGCGATAAAAGTGAACAGAACGATATTTATAAACTGACTTACGAGCGTGGAGCCGTTGTTCCTGAGCCAAAGGAATTTTTTCTTGTCGCCGGATTTTTTCTCCGTAAGGCTCCACCATTTATGGTACAGCCAAACGTCGAAAAGCTGACTTACGACGTACACGACAAGCGACGCGGCTATGAGCCTTGGCGTATTCGAGAAAATTTCCTTTATGGCGGGCATTGCCGTATCGGCGTCGCTCGGCTTGTACAAAAACCAGCTCTGACTGAGAATCAGGAAGAAAACCGAGCAGAAAATGCCTATAAAAACGGCTTTGTTCGCGTATTTTTTGCCTTCGCATTCCGACAGAATATCGGTCGCGAGAAAAGTCGCCGCAAATAAGACGTTGCCGAGCGTCTGCTCCATTCCGAACGCTCTGATAAGGATCAGGACTTCTATATTCGCCAAAACGGTGCAGAACGCCGAAACGCAATAAAGCCCGCTCCGCCCGAACAGCACGTAAGACAGAAGCAACGTTCCGTAGATCACGATAAGCGACAAAATAAGTATAAGTTCGTTCATCGAAAATTTCTCCTTTGCGAAAATTTCTTCTTACAAAAAAAGCGCCCCGACCCCGAAACCGCGGTAAAGGCGCACGACAGAATATGCCGCATAAATTCCTTAGTTTTGTTTCGAGAGCGCTCTCGGGCAGGATGGTTACGAACTGCCCTATTCGATTGTATACTTATTTTAGCACAAACCGCGCGAGAACGCAACGGATTTCACGCAATTTTTTATCTGCTTCTTCCGCCGCCTATCGTAGCGACTTTCGCCCAGGTATTGCGCCCGACTATGCCGTCGACGACGAGAGAGTTTTCGCTTTGGAACGCTTTTACCTGTGTTTCGGTCGCGGGTCCGAATACGCCGTCGACCGTTACGGGGTACAGTTTGGATAACAGCTTTTGTTGCAAGTAGTAAGTTTCAACGCCCCTGCTTCCGCGCCTGAGCGTTACGCCCGTCGGGTTTAAGTTGTTGATCTTCGCCCAGGTGTTGCGCCCGACTATACCGTCGGAAACGAGCGAATTGTCGCTCTGGAACTTTTTGACCGCGTTTTGCGTTGCGGGTCCGAATATCCCGTCGGCGGAAATAAAGTATCCGTAGTTCAAAAGCCTGAACTGCAAGTAAGCTACGCTCGTGCCGCGCGAACCCGCCCTTATCGTCGGAAAGTTCGTCTGCTCCACCGTGCGGAACGGCACGCCGAGATAATCGCAGACGCCGCGCACCGAAAGCTGACCTATGAGCTGTTGATAATCGGGGTCTACCATGAGTTTTGCTTCGTCGAAATTAGTCATAAAGCCCGCTTCTATAAGCGCCGCGGGAATTCTTACGCTCGACAGCATTCCCACGTCGTAAAGCGTAAGCACGCCGTTTCCGCGCACGTATCCGTTCTGCGAAGTCCTGTCATAAACGGCGTTTGCGAGCGTGCGGCTTCTCGCGCTCTGAGAGTTCTGCGGCGACCAGAACGCTTCGAGTCCGCCGTAATTATTGAAATTTACGTTTGCGGTCGCATTGTAGGCAAACGTAACGACGAGCGAACTGCCGCCCGTGTTCACGCGTCTTACGCGCGTCGGAATAGACACGTCCTGCTTTTCGGGCTTTACGTCGAACGTGCCGAAATTGACTCTCGCGGCGTGCGCCAGAAAGTAATTTTTCGCGGGATAATTGAATTCGTTCTCGTAGAACGGTCTGTTTATGTACGGCATTACGGGAGTGCGTTTTCCGTACGTGGGCGGATCTATGCCGTGTTCGTCGTTGCCCGCTATTATGAAATTCTCGGCGTTTGCCATAAGTTTTTATCTCTCCTTATGATTTATCTATTCAACATTATATAAATAATCTCTGCCGATTGTTACTTTGAAA
>DBEXQE010000282.1:0-1722 GCA_048167245.1 Christensenellales bacterium
TTATAACACAATTTCTTGTCATTTCGAGCGTAGTCGAGAAATCGCTTAAATCGGCTTTATAATATGGTTTTATAAGTTTTCTATCAATATAAGGTTATATTTGGGAGCGATTTCTCCACTTCGTTCGCTATCGCTCACTTCGGTCGAAATGACAGTACTATTCACTATACCAATGAGGCGGAGAGCGGTGCGGATTTTCGCAACAGTTGACGCGCAAGCGACGGAGTGTACTTCGGCGTACTCGACGGAGCGCGCGCGGCAAACGTAGCGGAAAGACGTGCCGCTATACGCCGCCGACTAAGAACTTTTCCAAAGCGTCGGCCGCCCTCTCTATCGCCCCCGCGATAAGTTCGCGTTCGCTTTTGGGGACTTCGGACAGAACGTAATCTGCGAGCGGGACGAATTCGGGCGGTTTGCCTATGCCGATGCGCGCGCGCGGGAAATCGCCGCTTCCGAGCGTATCTATTATATTGCGCATACCGTTATGCGTTCCCGCACTGCCCGACTGCCGAACTCTTACCGTGCCTTTTTCGATATCTATATCGTCGTAGACGGTCATAAGGTCCTTTATTTCGGCTTTGTTCTTTTTCAGTAGCTGTTTTACCGCCACGCCCGAAAGGTTCATGAACGTGAGCGGTTTCGCTATTACGAATTTTTCGCCTTTAAGGTAGCCTTCGGCGATAAGCGCGTCGCACTCCCTATGCGAAAACCTGACGCCGAGCCTGTCCGCAAGACATTCCGCCGCCAGAAATCCCATATTGTGAAAAGTGTACGCGTATTTATCCCCGGGGTTGCCGAGCCCTACGACTATTTTCATTTATACGCTCCGTAAGAGAACTTCCGAAATAAGGCATAGTCGCGCGATAGAGCAGGAAGCCGAGCGGCGGCGACGGGGCGCGTACTCAAACGTACGTAACCCGAGACGGCGCGACGGCTGACGAACTATATCGCGATGAATATGCCTTATTTATTGGCTATGAATTCGTTCAATTTTGCAAGCATATCTTCCACGTTCACGTCGTGAGCCGCAGCCGCCTGCTCGACCGTTTCGCCGCGGGAGATCGGGCAACCCAAACAGTGCATTCCGAACTCGAAGAACACGGGCGCGATGTCGGGGCAGATCTGCAAAACTTCGTAGATAGTCATGTCCTTATTTATCGTACTCATTGAAAATACCTCCGTTATTGTTTTTCCGAGAGTTAATGATACACCCTTTGCGAAGTTTTGTCAAGTAAGTCATATTTGAGATAAACTCAAATTATAATATAGAGTAATATATTGCAACGAAAATATCCGGGAGATTTTAGTTATGGTAAAAGTCGGCGACCTGATTTCCAAAAAACTCATCGCGCTGAATTCCGCCGAAGTCGCGGGGACGGTGAAAAACGCTATCTTCGACGCCAAACTGACGAAAGTCGTTCTGCTCGAAATCTACGACGATTCGGGCGCGGACGCCGAAATAAAATTCGTCGAAGTACGAAAAATAGGAAATTTCGGCGCGGACGGGACGGGCGACGCGCTGGTCGTTTCGGACAAGTCGAGCCTTTTGAGCGAATGGGCGGCGAACGCGAAAACGTTCAACAACCCTATAAACAAGGAGTGCTATGATCAGGACGGCGCGTGTTTCGGGAATATCCGCGACGTGGAACTGCGCGGGGCCGTCGTGGAAAAGATCGTCGCGGATAAGGCGGAATTCACGCCCGACAAAATACTGTCGCTCTC
>DBEXQE010000283.1:0-8718 GCA_048167245.1 Christensenellales bacterium
GATAGCGCGAAAGTAAAGAAAATAGCAAAGCAGGCGGATAAATTCGCGTCCGCTTACCTGTCGTACGATTCGCTCGTTCAGAGAACGCGCATCATAGACGCGTATTCGTTGTCGCACTCTTTGCCGTCTATGCACGCGAGCGTGTACAGTTTCGAAAACACCGCTACGGTGCTCAGGGAACAAGCAGGATTTATTTTAGGCGGCTCGCAGGATTCGTTTTGGCATTTCTACGAAAACATGTTAGGCGATCTGCTGTTAAACGGCGATACGTTCGAACTTAACGAAGAAACCGCGGACAAGTATATAAAACTGTTCAACGGGCTTTCGGGCATTATAGATCACGAATTGAACGAGATCGGCTTTTATTCGAAAGTCGAATTTTCGCCTAACGGAAACGCAAGCGGCGAGAGCATAGCGGCGGCGGAGTTCGATTTCGACGGCTCGCAGTTCGCGCTTTTGTATTCGCGCGACGGGTTGCGGCTTCACGAAGGCGGCGCAGTCGTTGAGGGACTGTCTCCGCTTATGAAATGGGCGTCTACGACGAGTCAACTTGAAACCGATCCGCGCGGCATGCAATACTGGTTGCCGCGGTTTACAGATTACGTACGCGACTATGCGCCGTCGGGCAAAGCCGAGTGGGCTAAAAAAGTCTTTTGGACCAAGTCGCTCGCGGATCTTATCGAAAGGATCTCGAACGCGTTCACCGTAATGGCTTGCAATCTGGAAGCGTATAACGAAGATCAGAAAAACGAGATCATCGCCGCGGCGGATATTTGGGACAAGCTCGGCTTTGTGAAAGACGGCGACAACGAGATACTGTTTAACGAATGGTATAGATTTAACGTTTTGCCGCGGTACGTAAGTTTTCTTGCGGCAAGTTCGAATTAACGAAAGAAATACATTTTTATCCGTTTTACGGAGGAGGCAAAATACGATATGAATAAAATTCTGAAAGAGGGTCTGACGTTTGACGACGTGTTGCTCATTCCCGCGGAATCGCACGTACTGCCGACGGAAGTAAGTCTTTGCACGAAACTGTCCGACACGATCAAGCTGAATATTCCGCTGTTGTCAGCCGCAATGGACACCGTTACCGAATCGCGCCTTGCGATAGCCATGGCGAGAGAGGGCGGCATAGGCATAATACATAAAAACATGCCTATCGAAAAGCAAGCGGAAAACGTAGATCGAGTCAAAAGAAGCGAGCACGGCGTTATTACGGATCCGTTCTTCTTAGAACCCGAAAATCTTGTTTCCGACGCGTTGGAGCTTATGAACAAGTACCGCATATCGGGCGTGCCGATAACGAAAAACGGCGTGCTCGTGGGAATTCTCACGAACCGCGATCTGCGTTTCGAAACGAATTATTCTCAGCCGATCTCGAATATAATGACGAAAGACAATCTCGTTACCGCGCCCGTCGGCACGACTATGGAAAAGGCGCAGGAGATACTCGGCAAACACCGCATAGAAAAATTGCCGATAGTCGATAAAAACGGCAAACTGAAAGGTCTTATAACTATAAAAGACATTGAAAAGGCGATACAGTATCCGAATTCCGCAAAAGACAAAAACGGCAGACTTCTCGTCGGCGCGGCGATCGGTGCGGGAAAAGACTGCCTTGACAGAGCGAAAGCGCTTATCGACGCGAAAGTCGATTGCCTTGTGCTCGATTCGGCTCACGGACACAGCATAGGCATACTCGAAGCTACAGAGCGCGTTAAGAACAAGTTCCCCGGCGTTACGCTTATCGCGGGCAACGTGGCTACGGCGGAAGCGACCGAGGCTCTGTACAAGCGCGGCGCGGACGTAGTCAAAGTCGGAATAGGCCCCGGCTCGATCTGTACCACGCGAATAGTCGCGGGCATAGGCGTTCCGCAGGTAACGGCTATAATGGACTGTTCGGAAGTTGCCGACAAGTACGGCAGAGCGATAATAGGCGACGGCGGAATAAAATACAGCGGCGATATTACGAAAGCCATAGCGGCGGGCGCTCATGCGGTCATGATAGGCTCGCTGTTCGCTGGAACGACCGAAAGCCCCGGAGAACTCGAAATTTATCAGGGCAGGAGCTTCAAGACGTACCGCGGAATGGGCAGTCTGGGCGCGATGGCAAAGGGAAGCTCCGACAGATATTTCCAGGGTTCGGTCAAGAGCGATAAGCTCGTCCCCGAGGGCGTGGAAGGTCGCGTGCCGCACCGCGGAGCGCTGTCCGACATAGTTTATCAGCTTTTGGGCGGTCTGCGCGCGGGCATGGGCTATTGCGGCAAAGGAAATATCGAAGAACTCCGCACGCAAGCCAAGTTCGTCAAAATAACCGGCGCGTCGCTCGTCGAGAGCCACCCGCACGATATTACTATTACTAAGGAAAGCCCGAATTACAGCAAGGGCTAAGGGCTTGTATACGGGCGCATCTTTCCGCTACGTTTGCCGCGCGCACTCGGTCGAGTATGTCAAAATACACTCCGCTCGTGCGCTCGTCAACTGTTGCGAAAATCTGCACCCGTCTACGCCGCCTTGTCCATGACACTGTCATTTCGACCAAGCGGCGGCAGTCGCGCGTGGAGAAATCTCTTAAATTTATCCTTTTCAAACAGTAGATATTTTCAAATATAAGTGATATAATGTATACGATAAAAAACATTTTAATTTACGGGAGTAAAAAGATTTTATGAAGAAGATAGCTGTTTTGACGAGCGGCGGCGACGCGCCCGGAATGAACGCCGCGATAAGAGCGGTCGTAAGATACGGCATTTTCGCGGGAATGGAAGTAGTCGGCATCGAGCGCGGCTATGCGGGTCTGCTCGAAAACAAGATGATACCGATGAGCATGCGCAGCGTGTCCGATATAATACAGCGCGGCGGCACGATACTGAGAACGGCGAGATGCCTTGAATTCAAAACGCCCGAAGGTCAGCAACAGGGCGTCGAAAATCTGCGCAAAGCGGGCATTGACGGGCTTATCGTCATAGGCGGCGACGGCTCGTTCATGGGCGCGAAAGCTCTGTCCGAACGCGGATTTCCGGCTGTCGGGATCCCCGGGACGATAGACAACGATTTGGCGTACACGGACTACACGCTCGGTTTCGATACGGCTTGCAACACCGTTTTGGACGCGATAAACAAGATACGCGACACGATGACGAGCCACGAGCGCGTTTCGATCATAGAAGTCATGGGCAGAAAGTGCGGCGATATCGCGCTTTATGCGGGTCTCGGCGGCGGCGCGGAAGTCATAGTCGTTCCCGAACATAAGCTGAGCATAGAAACGATCTGCGAAAGACTTACCGAGTCCAAAGAGCGCGGAAAGCTCTCGGGCATAGTCGTGCTTGCCGAAGGCGCGGGACACGCGAACGACCTTGCGAAAGAAATAGAGTCGAGAACGGGCTTTTCGATCCGTTCGTCGGTACTCGGACATTTGCAACGCGGCGGCTCGCCGAGCATGAAAGACCGCTATCTCGGCACGAGCATGGGCGTTTACGCCGTAAAACTTCTCGAAAAGGGCATAGGCAACCGCATAATCGGTATCCACAAAAACAAGATATTCGATATGGACATAGTCGAAGGTTGCGCGATGAAAAAGCAGTTCGATTACGAACTTTACAATATGGCGGCGATAGTCGCGAGATAAAAATCAAAACCGCTCTTTTAGGGCGGTTTTTCATTTTGTTATTTAAGAGCGCATACGCCGCGGCTGTCGCATGCCACGAGCAGTTGCAGATCCTTAAAAGTCAGTTTATGCACGGCTTCGCAACCCAAGTCTTCGTAGGCGACGGGGACGTTTGCAACGACTTTGTTTTTGATAAGCGCGCCCGCACCGCCGATCGCGACGAGATAGACGGCTTTGTTTTCTTTTATGGCGGCGTTCACCGTTTCGGAACGTTTGCCTTTTCCTATCATGACTTTTACGCCCGCTTTAAGCATGGTAGGCGTGTAGTCGTCCATTCGCGCGCTCGTGGTCGGTCCGCAACTGCCGATCACTTCGCCGTTTACGGCGGGGGTCGGACCGCAATAATATATTGCCGCGTTCTCGGTTTCTATCGGCAATTTTTCTCCGCGCGACAGAGCGTCGCAGAACCGTTTGTGCGCCGCGTCCCGAGCCGTGTACACTTCGCCCGACAGTTCCACGATATCGCCCGCATGCAGACTTCCGATCTCTTCTTCCGTCATCGGAAGCGTGATTTTTTTTACGTTATTACCGTTCATATTTTTTTCCTTTTTGTAAATTATAGAGATTTCTCCGCGCGCGGCTTACGCCGCTTGGTCGAAATGACAAAGGGGCGGGGAAGCGTTACGCCGTTGTATAACATGGCGATTGGTGTACCGTTGTGCCGCTTGTGAGCTATTGTACTGTTTGTATAACATGGCGGTCGACGAACTATTGCGCCGTTTAGTACCCGTAAAGTTTTTTAAGACCGTATTTGCAAGCAAGAGCAGGAAACCGAGCGTTGACCGCAGGGAGTTTATACCTAATAAATGACCAAGGGCAACGCGACGGTTGACGAACTATTGCGCCGCTCAGTACCCGTAAAGTTTTTTTCGACGGTAGTCGCGCGAAAGAGAAGAAAAACGAGTTCCGACCGCAGGGAGTTTATATTTAATAAATGACCAAGGGCGGAACGAAGTTTGACGCACTATTTCGCGATGAATACCGTCGAAAAATGGCGGACGCTGTGGCATTGTATGTTAACCGCCACCGGCAACATTCCTATATGCGTAGGCGCGCACTCCACCGCAACGCCGAGCGCGGTGATATCTCCGCCGAAGCCTTGCGCTCCTATTCCCGTGGTGTTCACTCTTTCCAAGATCTTGCGTTCGAGTTCGGCGCAGAGCGGGTCGTCGCTCTGTTTTCCCGTTTCGCGCGTTAATGCCTTTTTCGAAAGTATCGCGCACTTTTCCATGGTGCCGCCTATCCCAACGCCTATGACGATCGGCGGGCAGGGGTTGGCTCCCGCTTCGAGAACGGTTTGCACCACGCAATCTATTATCCCGTTTTCGCCTTTCGACGGAGTGAGCATGAACAGCTTGCTCATGTTTTCCGATCCCGCGCCCTTTGCGAGATAAGTTATTCTCAGTTTATCGCCGTCGACTATATCGTAGTGGATAACGGCGGGAGTGTTCGTTTTCGTGTTCAGCCGCGTCAACGGGTCGGCTACCGACTTGCGCGCGTCTTGATATCCGAGCGCAACTCCGTCGTTGATCGCTTTCGTTAGGTTGCCTTTTATATGCAGGTCTTGCCCGACTTCCGCGAATATGACCGCCTGACCGCAGTCCTGACACGCGTACGAGCGCGTTGCGGAAGCGACGGAGTTGTTTTCGTTTATCTGTTCGAGCGCCCATCTGCACATATGCGAACTTTCTTTCTTCGCGGCGTCGCGGATCAGTTTCTGCGCGGACGGTTCCACGTTTATGAGCGCGTCTTTTATGAGTTCTCCGAGCCTTGCGGATATTTCGCTTGAATTCAATTCTTTCATAAGTCCGTTTTACCTTAAAATTTTTCTATCACTATTCTATCATAAAAATATTAGGTTTGTAAAACGTTTGCACAATTTCCGTAAATCTTGTATAATCGTATATATGAGTCTTAAAGTTTGTTCGCTTTCGAGCGGGAGCAGCGGAAACTGTATTTTCGTTTCGAGCGATAACGCGACCGTTTTAATAGACGCAGGCATTCCGCTCTCGCGAGTCGAGAGAAGTCTGCGCGTATTCTCTTGCCCGTGCGACAAAACGAGCGTGATAATAACTCACACTCATTCGGACCATATAAGCGGAGTGCCGTCGCTTACGGCGAAGTACAAAGTACCCGTTTACGCGCACTACCTGTCGCGCGAGATTGCGAACAAGCGCGATTTCGACGCAACCTGCCTTAAAGAGTTCGGCGACGACGATTTCTGCGTAGGGGACTTGCTTATATCTCCGTTCCGCGTCAGCCACGACGTTCCGTGCGTCGGTTTTTCGGTTCTCTGCGGCGGAAAAAAGGTCAGCGTTATGACGGACTTGGGGTACGTAACCGACAAAACGATCGGCGGCGTTTCCGACAGCGACATGGTCGTAATAGAAGCCAATCACGACGAAGAACTGCTGAAAAACAATCCGCATTACCCGTATTATCTGAAAAAGCGCATACTGTCGGACAAGGGTCATCTTTCGAACTCGGCTTGCGCGGACGCCGTAGTCAAGCTCGCGCGTAGCGGAGTGAAACAGATAATGCTTGCGCACTTATCCCGCGAAAACAACTATCCGGAGCTTGCCTTTTCCGCCGTAAAGGACGAACTTACGAAAAACGGCATAGTCGAAGGCAAGGACGTGATGATGGAAGTGGCGCCGGCGAGCAAGTTGAGCGGTCTTTATATTATAGGCGATGCATAACGGCACGTATACGGACTACGTGCGTTACGTCGGCGCGGTTACGTATGTTTTGATACGCGCCCTTGCCGCCGCACCGCCTGTTGTCCGTCTCCGCACCGTTCTGTACCGCCTTGTTTATCTGTAAAAGTCGCAACATTTTTCTTTCGGAGGATTTTTATCTTATAAAATGGAAAAAATCAAGTCTGTAAACGGCGCGCTCGTATTCCTGTTTGCCGTTCTCGCGAATCTTGTGATCCAGTTTATCGCGAGCATCGTGATCGTATTTGCGGACGTTGGGAGTTCGCCGACGTTCAATTTCGTGATGATGGCGCTCATTCAGGCGAGTTTCTTTTTCGTTTTTTATAGGTGCACCGTAAAGCGCAAGCTCGAATTATCGCTGAGCGTAAAGAATAAAATAAATTACGCGACGCTCGCGTTCGCGCCCGTTATAGCCGCACTCTGCATCTGCGCGTTTTATCTTTTGACGTTCTGGTTCATGTTCGGGCTTTCGAAAGCGGGCTTTACTCCCGCGGCGGACGTTGTTATGAACACGCCGTTCGAATTCGTTCTCGGAAGTTTCGTTCTGTGCGTCGCCGCTCCGATCTGCGAAGAACTTATCTTCCGCGGCGCGCTTCTGAGCGGACTGAGAAGCAAATACGGGGTAGTCCCGAGCGTTCTTCTCAGCGCGACGGCGTTTATGCTGATGCACATGAACCCCGCGCAGACTGTCTATCAGTTTTTGCTCGGCATAGTGTGCGCCCTTACGGCTCTCGCGGCGGGGTCGGTGTTGCCCGCGATGGTTATCCACGCTTTCAGCAATATGTTCGCGATCCTGATAGACTATACCGCGCTCGGCACGGGCATTGAAAGATTTATGACCTTTTTGACCGCGCGCCCCGGAATAGCCGTTGTAGTAACTTTGGCTTGCTTCGCCGTATTCGGCTTTTTGATACTGCTGTGCGTTTATTTCGTGCGTAAATTCAACGGGAAAAACGCGGACGCGGGGACGCTCGAACTCGAAAACCGTCCGCTCGCGTCGAAGCCCGTAGTCGACGAAGACGGCAAGCGCACGATCGAAAAGCACGAAAAGATCATGAAAGCGCTCGATAACAAGGATAAGCTCGTTTACGTAGTGGCTTGCGGAGTGTGCACGATGATGTGGGTTATTGCGCTCGTTTCGGGCTTTATATCTTAGGCGGCGGTGGTACGCACATATAGCGGTTACGTGTGTCAAGTCCGCTCGGTCGAGTACGCGGAAGTACACTCCCGTCGCTGACTTGCCACCTGTTACCGCTCTCTGCACGCACCCCCGCCGCCTACGACGGCTACTGTTGCGAAAATCCGCACCGCTCTCCGCCGCCTTGCCTACAACGTTGTCATTGCGAGGAGCGTACTTCTCTCCCCGTCATTGCGAGGAGCGAAGCGACGAAGCAATCCACATCGAGAAATCGCTTAAAAATATATCCTTATAAACAGGAGGACCTATGGAAGTAAAAGACAATTCGGTAGAGATTTACCGCGGCGGGGAAGCGTTGCCGCTCGACAACGGGAAGCGTTACCGCCTTATGGGCATACTGATATTTTCGATCGCCTGCGGAGTGCTTTTGGTGCGAATTCTCGTAAATCTTATTGCGGACTACGTTCCGTCCGAAATGGCGCTCGACGCGATATTTTCGTCGATCTTGCAGATAGGAATACTGCTTATAATGCCGATTTTGTTCTATCTGTTCGCGTTCAAGATGCAGCCGAAAGAGATTCTCGGATTTTCGAACTACCGCAAAACGCAATGGTACAATTATCTTTTGGCGGTGCCTATCGGAATACTCGCGATGTTCGTAACGACGGGCATATCCGCTGTATGGCAGACGATAATTTCGATGATGGGCTATACGCACAGCACTTCTCCGACGGAATTTCCCGAAACGTTCAATTTCGGACTGTTTCTCGTTTCGGTATTGCTGACGGGGATAATGCCCGCGGTTTGCGAAGAATTTGCCGTTCGCGGCGGCTTGCTCACCACTATGCGCAAGAGTTTTCCGACCAAAACGACGATAGTCATAATGGCGATAACGTTCGGACTTTTCCATCAGAACATAACGCAGGTGTTCTACACGGCTCTGTTCGGCGCGCTTATGGCGGCGATCGTTCTCAAAACCAAGTCGATCTTCCCCGCGATGATAATCCATTTTCTGAACAACTCGACGAGCGTGTATATAGAATATGCCGAAAATTACGGCTGGTGGGGCGGCGGTTACTATGATTTCATCGACGTTAATCTGCAAACGCGCCCTATGGTCTTGATCGGACTTTATATAGTAGTCTGCGCCATGTTCGCGGGGCTTGTCGTGCTGTTTTTCTATCTGAATTCGC
>DBEXQE010000284.1:0-4185 GCA_048167245.1 Christensenellales bacterium
AAAAAGAAAATTTCAGCCAAAGCGTCGAAAACGCGAGCGAGCAACCGCCAAATGAAGAAACTCATAAAAAACATTCGGGTTTTACGAGCAAAATAGGCTTCGTTCTCGCGGCGGCGGGGTCGGCTGTCGGGCTCGGCAACATTTGGCGCTTTCCGTATCTTGCGGCGCAATACGGCGGCGGTATATTTTTGCTTACTTATATCGTTTTTGCGCTTACGTTCGGATTCGTGCTGATGGCAGCCGAAATAGCGATAGGGCGCAAGACGGGTAAAAGCGCGGTAGGAGCGTTCCGCGCGTTGAACAAGAAATTCGCGTTCATCGGCGTTCTGTGTTCGCTCGTTCCGATCCTGATCATGCCGTATTACTGCGTAATAGGCGGGTGGGTCGGAAAATATCTTGCGGCGTTTGTTTCGGGCAACGGCGCGGCTGCCGCCGCCGACGGATATTTCAACGCGTTCATTTCTTCTTCGTGGCAACCGATCGTTTTCTTTTTCGCTTTCGTTACGGTAACGTTCGTTATAGTTCTGCTCGGCGTGGAAAAAGGCGTCGAAAAGTCGAGTAAAATTCTTATGCCCATACTCGTGGTTCTTACGATAGGAGTCGCGATATACGTTATGACCGTTCCGGGCGCGGGAGCGGGAATAAAATATTATCTGCTGCCCGATTTCGGCAAATTTTCCGTAAAAACGGTTTTCGCCGCGCTCGGACAGTTGTTTTATTCGATGTCGCTTGCGATGGGCATAATGATAACTTACGGTTCGTACATGAAGAAGGACGCGAAAATAGAATCTTCCGTTCATCAGATAGAAATATTCGACACGGGTATAGCTTTGTTCGCGGGACTTATGGTAATACCCGCGACGTTCGCGTTTTCGGGCGGAAGTCCCGAACAGCTCGGTCAGGGACCGGGGCTTATGTTCGTTGCTTTGCCGAAAGTTTTCGAAAGTTTCGGTGCCGTTGCCGGCGGCGTTATGGGCAGTTTCTTTTTCGCGCTCGTCCTGTTCGCCGCGCTCACTTCCGCGATCTCGCTCATGGAAACGGTCGTGTCTATCGTTATAGACTTTACGAAAATATCGCGACGCAAGGCTTGTTTGGTAACTTACGCGGGAACTTTGTTGCTCGGATTGCCGTCGCTGTTCGGTTTCAGCTTTTGGAGCGGATTTACGATAGCGGGCATGACTATTTTGGACATGTTCGACTTTATAAGCAATTCGGTGCTTATGCCGATAGTCGCTTTGTTGACCTGCATTTTCGTAGGTTATATAATAGATAGCCAAACCGTTATAGACGAAATCGAACTAAACGGACCGTTCCGCAAGAAAAGATTTTTCAAAATAATGATAAAATACTTTTGCCCGATTTGCATAGCCGTAATTCTCATTACTTCGATATTGAACGTTTTCGGCATATTCAAATTGTAACGTAAAGGAGAAGATACCGTATGAAGATCACTGATATAAAAACGTTTATCGTAGATGCTTACCGTACAAACTGGGTGTTTGTGAAAGTGTATACGGACGATGGCATAGACGGCGTCGGCGAGGGAACGCTCGAATATAAAGAAAAAGCGCTTGTCGGGGCGATCGACCATATCAAAAGCTGTTTGGCGGCAAAGATCCGAGACAGATCGAGAAGCATTATCACGATATTTACCGTGATGCGTATTGGCGCGGCGGCGCGGTGTTGACGAGCGCGCTTTCCGCCGTGGAAATGGCATTATGGGATATTTTAGGTAAATCGTTGGGAGTTCCCGTATATCAATTATTAGGCGGAAAAGTAAACGACGATTGTCGCATTTACGCGAACGGATGGTTTTCCGGAGCGAAAACGGCGCAGGAATTTGCCGAAAAAGCAAAGGCCGCCGTGGCGCGCGGAGTGGACGCGTTGAAATGGGATCCGTTCGGTAAAAATTATATGCAGATCTCCAACAGGGATCTGGATAGCGCCGTAGAATGCGTGGCGGCTGTGCGCAGTGCGGTGGGAAACGACGTGGATCTGCTGATCGAGGCGCACGGACGGTTCGACGTACCGACCGGCATAAAGATCGCCAAGGAAATGGAGGCATTTAAGCCTATGTTTTTAGAAGAACCGGTACCGCCGAATAATTTGCAAGCGCTGAAAGCAGTGCGGGATAAATCTCCCGTGCCGATCTCGGCGGGAGAGCGGTTGTATACCCGTTACGATTACAACGAGCTTTTCAACTTACGCGCGGCCGATTATATACAGCCGGACGTCAGTCATGCCGGCGGCATAATGGAGTTGAAAAAACTGGCGGCAATAGCGGAAATGCATTATATTCCTTTCGCGCCGCATAATCCGTCCGGCCCGGTGGCAAACGCCGCAACGCTTCAATTGGCGGCATGCTGTCCCAACTTTTGTATTTTGGAAATCATGTACAGCGACGTCGACTATCGAAAGTATGTTACAAACGAAAATTTGGTGTGGAAAAACGGCAGGATGAAGATCGGCGACAAACCCGGTTTGGGCATCGAAATCAACGAAGAAGAATGTTTACGGCATCCGTACGCTGAGCATACTCTGCGGCATTACACGGGGGCTTACCGATATACGCCCTATGAAAACGGAATTTTATTTTTAAGGAATAAATTGAAATAATGAATGAAAAAGTAGTTTTGGTAACGGGTGCGTGTATCAATACGGGCGTTGCGATCGTAGAGAAGTTTGCCGACGCCGGATATGATATTGTTTTTACGGGCAGAAATGCCGAGAGAGTAAAAGAAAAAGAAAACGAGTACCGTGCGGCATATCCGAAACGTAAAATCCGCGGATTCGCATTATCGGCTCTATGCGAAGACGGTTCCGTAAACGAAAAAGACGCGGCTCGGCTTTTCGAAACGTTGGATCGCGAAAAAATTTTTGCGGAAGCATTGGTTCTAAACGCCGCCGACCAAGGGCTGAACATGAAAATTTTCGAGAACGGGCTCGACGATTTTCTGCGCGTGATAAACACCAATATTACTTGGAATTACTGTCTGATCGAACATGCGTCGCGCAGAATGAAAGAGCGCGGCGGCGGAAGCATAGTGTTGATCAACTCCAACACAGCCTATCGCGCCATTCCGAATAGGATCGCGTATTCCGCTTCCAAAGGCGGTCAGTTGGGCATGATGCGCGCCCTTGCGCTTGATTTGGGCAAGTATAATATACGCGTTAATGCCGTTTTGCCCGGTATGATCAAGACCGATCGGTGGGAAAAAGATCCCGATTTCTATGATAACGTGCCGTCCAGGTTTACTCCGCTCGGCGACGTGGCGACGGGAGAAGACGTAGCGGATGCCGCATATTATTTGACGGCGCATGCCCGCAACGTTACCGGCGCCGAACTTGTGGTAGACGGCGGCAATACAGTTCAATTGTATCCCGTTATACCGAAAGGACGGCAATAAATGAAGATCACATATTTGGGACAAGCCGGATTGCGTTTCGAAACGGGCAAAAAAACGATTTTGATCGATCCGTATTTATCCGACAGCGTTGCCGAAAGTCAGCCGCAAAACGCCCGTCGACAACCGTTAGACAAGCGGTTTTTGCAGTGCAAGCCGGATATGATCGTCATCACTCATGCGCACGGAGATCATTATGACAAAGAGACGTTATGTCATTTTTTGAGCGACATAAGCGATATATTGGTTTTGTCGCCGTATAGCGTATGGACGGATATACGCAAATTCGGCGGCAAACGCAACCGCTACGTAATGTTTAATAACGGGACCGAATGGACGGAAGACGATATTCGGTTTCGTGCCGTTAAAGCGGAACATTCGGATATTCATGCCGTCGGCGTTATAATTACGGCGGAAGAAAAAAACTACTATGTTACCGGAGATACGCTGTATAACGAAACAGTTTTCGAAAGTCTTCCTAAAATACGATTCGAAGCCGTTTTTTTACCCGTTAACGGGCAGGGGAACAATATGAATTTTGCCGACGCCGAACGTTTTGCGTCGCGGCTCCGAACAAGATACGTCGTTCCGATGCATATCGGCATGTTTGACGATATTACCGCAGACGATTGGAAGTGCGAGCATAAGCGCGTACCGCAGATATACCGTGAGATAAATTTACCGTAAAAACTTGCAAATGTAAAAGTCAAGCGTATTTTATGGGTTAAAACGCTTGCATATTGCGGCAAATTATGTTAAAATATTTCAGTTGACTCGTGTG
>DBEXQE010000285.1:0-2464 GCA_048167245.1 Christensenellales bacterium
TTATCCCCTCTCTCACCGACGTGGATCTAACTTACCCGTTTGCCAACACCAAACTGTATCAGAATATAATACCGAAAAAGCTCGTAGATAAAACGAAAATACCGAAAATAATGCGCTCTTTCGATCCGATCTGCAACTCCGTAGATAAATACAAGGACGCGAAGATCATCTCGCTTATACAAGACTTGGTGATAGAAATAAATGCGGCGGTGGAGATCTTATTAACTAAAGAATATCACCTTATCCCGTCGCCGCAATCCACGAACGAACTTTTGCAAGCGACGATCAAATATATAAATTCGAATTTGAGCAAAGCCGTTTCGACTGCTCAAATAGCCGCCCAACTCGGCATAAGCGAATCGTATTTGTACAATATTTTCAAAACGCAAATGGGGATATCTCTGCACACCTATATCCAAAACCAGAAAATGCAACTCGCGCTTTCGCTTATCCGCAAGGGTTATACCCCGCAAAACGTCTCCGAAATGCTCGGCTTCGACTACTACGCCACATTTTTCAATCAATTTAAAGCCGTCTTCGGCAAATCCCCGAGCCAGTTCGGATAAGCGCAGTGTGCACCGCGCAAACCTTTCCGTTTTTTCGGGATCCCGTACTTGTCATGCTACCTGAGATTACCCTAATTACGTTGTCGCTTTTCAAGCGTTATTACGGTTCTACGGGTTTTCCCGATCTTGCGCTCTCGTACACGGCGCAAACGATTTTCTGTATTTTGAGCGCTTCTTCGCCGCCGTATCCGCTCTGTCTTTTTTGACGTCGCAAACGCCGACGAGTTCGACGTTCTTCATTACCGAAACAGGCGTAGCGTGCATAGTGAAAATATTGCCGCAACCTATTATCGCCGCTCTTAAAACATTGCCGTCTTTCATTTTTTATTTCTCCGGATCGTTTCTCATTTCATTTCGGCACGAACGAATTCAACGGATCTCGCCGCGTCCGCAAGTCCCGCTTTTGCGGGTTTTTCGCCGTTTTTCAAACAGTCCGTAAAATATTTCAGTTCGTTGTAGTATCCGCCGAGATCGGATATATTCCCGCCGCTCACTGAATCGAGCCGTTGCTTTTCGAGCTTTATCTCATGCGCTCCGTCCGCCGTGTAGAGCGTCAGAACGCCTTTTGCGTATTCGGCGACGGCTTTCTCGAACTTTACGCGGTAGTACATTTCGAACGGATAGCTCTGCGGAAAATCCCAACTGCCTTCCAAACAGACGCAGAAATCGCCGTAATCGCAGACCGTCGCCACGTAACCGTTTTCTTCTCCCGCAGTCGAACGCACGGAACGACTGCTTTTCGGCTTACCGAACGCATACAGCATAAAATCCGCGTCGTGCACGTGTAGGTCCTGCAACGCACCGCCCGACTTTAACGTATCGAGCGCCCAATTCTCCCAAGTCCACTCCGGGCGCGGCGAAAGCCTGCGGAACACGGCGTTTGCGACTTTCCCGTATTTTTGCGAATCTATGAGATCTTTGAGCCAGACGTATTCGTCCCAGAACCTGATCACCTGCCCTACCTGAACGCCCGCGCCCGTTTCGCGCTCGACGGACAAAAGTCGTCTCGCCTGCTCCGTCGTTAGCGTTACGGGTTTTTCTATAAATACGTCTTTGCCTTTTCTCATAGCGATCTCGGCATATTCGGCGTGCAGAAACGTAGGCAAACAAATATCTATCGCGTCGACGTCGGCATTGTTTATAAGCTCTTTACCGTCCGAATAAACTTCGGCTTCCGAAAGCGCCGCAAGCGATTCGGCTTTTTCGCGCCTTACGTCCGCGACTGCCGCAACGCGCACCCCGAGAGCTTTATAGCAATTTGCGTGCATCGACCCCATAAAACCGCAACCTATAAGTCCTATTTTCAAATCTTTCATCTTTTTTATTCTCCTTTTTTCTGTTTTCGGGCGAAAAGCACGGTTTTTGGGAATTTGCCTACGTAGACAAAGGCTCCGTGATTTTCGTTGCGGACGGGAGAGAATTTCTGTTGCGCGGCGGAGAAGCCGTTTTTCACAAACCCTACGAATTTCATTCGCTGAAAGCCGCCGAGAATTCCGCTCCGAACATAAGCGTCGTATCGTTTTCGTGCCGTTCGTCCGCCATGCGCTTTTTCGAAAACAAGATATTCAAGCTGACGTGCGACGAAAAGAAACTTCTGCACGCAGTCCTTCGCGAAGGTCTGAGCGCGTTTACGCCGTTATCCGGGCGTCCGCCCGTATTCGGGATGGCGGAAAAAAGCTCCGCGCCTTTGGGCGCGAAGCAAATGACTTTTTCTCTGCTCGAACAATTTCTGATCACGCTTCTGCGCCGAAGCGATGCGAGCATATCGCGCGAAACGCGTTCCGTTCTTCCGTTACGCGTAGAAGATTACCCGCCGCAAGTCAAAGAGAATCCGTAAAAGATTGAATAATCGCTATACGGCTCATATCCCAAACAAAAGCAAAACTATGCATACAAAG
>DBEXQE010000286.1:0-1826 GCA_048167245.1 Christensenellales bacterium
TCATTTCCTTGCAGGCGATGCACATTCTCAAAGGAACTTTCTTTTCTTTCATACTTGTTTAATCGAGTTCGCCCAGATCCTCGTCGAAAATATCGAGTATTTCGTCGGTCGCGGCTTTTTCTTCCTGCGGCGCTTCCTTGGCTTCTTCCGCGGGATTTTCTTCCGCTTCGGGAACTTCTTCTTCGTCTTCCGCCGCGCTCTGCGTGAATACCGAGTACGGTTTAACGTCTATCTTCCAGCCCGTAAGTCTTGCGGCGAGCCTTGCGTTCTGACCGTCTTTACCGATCGCGAGCGAAAGCATATCGTCCATAACTACGGCTTTTGCGGAATGTTCTTCGTCGTTGACCTGTACCATTACGACCTTTGCGGGACTTAAAGCGCGAGCTATGAATTCCAAGCTGTCCTCGCACCAAGGTATAATGTCTATTTTTTCGCCGTCGAGCTGAGATACGACGGAGTTGACGCGGACGCCGCGGTTTCCAACGCATGCGCCGACTGCGTCTATATCGCGGTCTTCGCTGTAAACGGCCATTTTAGTTCTGTAACCCGCTTCGCGGACGATCGACTTGATAACGACGAGTCCGTTCGCGATTTCGGGAACTTCGAGTTCAAACAGGCGCTTAACAAAGCCTGCGACCGTGCGCGAAACGATGATCTGCGGTCCTTTCGGTCCCGTCTTGATCTTCTTAACGTACACTTTTATTCTGTCGCCCACGTTGAATCTGTCGTTCGGCGATTGATCCTGTGGCATGAGAACGGCTTCGAGCTTGTTTATTTCGACGTAAACGTTCTTGCCTTCGATACGCCTTACGATACAGGTAACGAGTTCGTCTTCTTTCTGAGAAAGTTCGCTGTACGCGATCTCGCCTTCCACTTCGCGCAACTTCTGCATTATGACCTGCTTTGCGGTCTGAGCGGCTATCCTTCCGAATTCCTTGGACGAAACTTCTTCCGATACTATATCGCCCACTTTGTATTTTCTGTTTATCAGGCGCGCGTCTTCAAGACTTATCTGCGACTCTTTGTCTTCAACGACTTCGACGACCGTCTGATAAGCGACGATCTTGATCGTGTTCCTTTCGGGCAACAATTTTACGGTTACGGCTTTGCTCGTTCCCGTATGCTTTTTATATGCGATAACAAGCGCCGTTTCGAGCGCTTCGATAAATACAGACTTCTTGATTCTCTTTTCTCTTTCAAGCTCGTCGAGAGCGAGAAAAAAATCCTTGTTGACCATTTTTTGTTTATCCTCCGAATATTATTCAAATTTAACGAGCGGACGCACGAGAGCTATTCGCGTATTTTCTATTTTAAGCTCTTCGTTTCCGCAAAGTACCGTAACGGTGTCGTCGTCGCGCGAGATCAGCACGCCTTCGTAAAGTTTTTTCCCTTTCAGCGGAGCATACAGCTTGACTTCGACTTCCTTGCCGTAATTCCTTTCGAAATCGCGTTGCTTTTTGAAAGGTCTGTCGAGTCCCGGCGAAGAAACGTTCAGAACGTACGGCGCGCCGTTCGTCGGGTCGAGTTCGTCCAAAATCGGATTTATCGCGTTATTCACGGCTTCGCAATCGTCGAGATTGACTCCGCGCGGAATATCTATAAAAATCGTAAGGTTCATTTGTCCGTACTTTTTTTCGTACTCTATATCGACCACTTCAAACCCGAGTTCTTCTATTTTCGGCGTAACGCTTTTACCGACCGCTTCGACTACCGACAAGATCTTATCTCCTTGAAAAATTTTCGCTCTTATAAAGTTGAGAGCGGACATCTTCTGTCCGCTCTCAGTACCTTATCCTACAAGCCTAAATCATTATAACACAATAAAA
>DBEXQE010000287.1:0-10535 GCA_048167245.1 Christensenellales bacterium
CTTTTAGCCGTATATTGTCTTTGCCGAATCTTTCTATCGCAATTTCGACTAAATCCGGCGGAAATAACAGTTCCACATTGTGGCTTTCGCCGCCGTACATTTCAAACCGTTCTTGCATATACTCCGATACGTCAAAATCTTTATACTGCGGCAAAACTTTTATCTCCGTCTGCTCCGCTCTTGTTTCATCCATTTTATCAACACGATAAGTTACCGCATTGCCGTATTTATCCGAATGGCAAATAAGATATAAGTTATCTTTATTATGCGCTATTCCGAGCGGATTCACAATGTAGCGTTCCTTATCTTTACGATAAATGTGTTCGCCGTGAATATTCGTATCGAAATACAGAAACGACAATTGTTTACGTTCTGTTATTGCGGTAGTTATCGCATCGATACTGTAATAAATTCGCTCGTTATGCGATTTATCTGCACTTACGGAAGCAAAACTTTGCAACTGTTCCGCTTCGGTTTTGCCCAACAGCCGCAACAATTTCTCAGTCAGTTTTTCCGTTTTACTGTCTGTTAAAAATCTTGCCGACCGAACTGCTTGTAACAATATCTGCACTTCGGTTCGATCAAACTTGCGGTCTACCACATAATACTGATTGCTTTTGCCGACTTTTTCGCACAAAATCTCATAGCCATACTCGTTAAGCACGGCTATGTCTTCATACAAAGTTTTACGAACGACGGATATCCCGTGCTTATCGAGCTCGGATATGAGTTCGCGTACACTCAATCCGTTTTGCTCGTCCGTTTGCTCTTGCAGTATCTCATACAGTAACAATACGCGTATCTTTTGTTCTGCTCCGTGTTTCATTAAAATATATCCGCTCTCCACTCTTGATGTCCGTTTCCGTAAAATCCGTATCGCTTGTAAAATCGAGTTGTCTCGGGTGTGCAAATAAATTCCGCTTGCTTTCTTTTTCAAGCGGTCGCCCAGCCCTTAGCACGGAAAAAGTCGATAAATAAGAGCCAGTCTCCGTAAGTCATAGAGTGTTTTCCGTCTTTGCGGTGATACGCAATGTCGCCGTCGTGATAACCCTTTCCCAACTCCAAATTTTCTTCCGAAACTCCCGACAAAGGTTTTTTACCCAAAAGCCTGTAAGCGTCGCCCGCGAGCCGCGTTGCCCACAGCTCGTTTTTCGGATCTGCGTTAGCGTCCTTATCCGAACTCGCAACATACAAAAGGCGCGGAGCTATCGTCGCGAGCAACATATGCTGATCGAAAGGCAATTCGTTTTGCATATCGTTAAATTCTCGATATTTGTCGCAAAACCAATACGGGAATTTTTCGTTTATATCCTTTATCGTTTCGCCCGAATGATTATACGACATAGCCGCTCCCGTACATCCTGAATTGTTGGATATGACAGCCGATATTCTTTCGTCGTTTGCGCCCGCCCACAGCGCCGCTTTTCCGCCGCGGCTGTGTCCCGCAACCGCTATTTTATCTTTTTGAATATATTCTTTATCGTAAAAATAATCTACTGCGCGACTTGCGCCCCAAGCCCAAGCTCCTATCGTTTTTGCGTCGGTATTTTTTTCGGGCTGTACTAACTTAAAAACGCCCGTATCCAAATTGTTTTTACTACTCAAATTTTCCGCGATTTGATGCACGTTCAACGTCGCCACGTGAAAACCCGCGCCGATTAGCGCTTCGGCCGCAAAAGACGTCGGAACAGTCGGTTTTTTAGACGGATTTTCAATAATTCCGTCGGGTAAATTCGAGTAAACGAATCCAACGGTAAAATTCAAATGAATAACAATGGGTTTCGGCGAATTCTGCGTTTCGATATCCCTATACAGATACAAATCCGCTTCTACGCTTTCGCCTGTTTTTTCGTCGGAAATTATAATGCGAATTCTATGCCGAATAATACTTTCTTCTTTGTAAACAATCGTGCCCGTATACCCTTCTTCTTCCGCAACGGCGAAATCGACGGAAAGTTGCGAAAATATATTCTCCCCGTACACGTTTTCGCGAAATACTTTCAAAATTTCCTCGCGTCTGACTGCCCAATCTTTTTCGTTTTTGACTTTTCCACCGTCGAAAAACCGCAATATATCGCGAGAATCATCAAATCTTTGCAAGCCGTCATCGCTTTCACAAGCCGCAAATATCCCGAAACATAAAACAATTGACGCCAATAAGGCAATAAACTTTCTCATAATAAATCTCAATTAATCGTCGATTGTAATTAAAACGCTGTCGAACAACTTAAACGTCAGTTTGATTTCATTGTTTTCTATCAGTTCCGTGCGCACTAAAACATTATCGTTTTCGTCGTCCAACAAGTATACTTTTGCCGTTTTTCCCGCAGGCAATCCTTGCAAACATACCGTAACGTCTTTAAGCGTATCCTGCCAGTGTTCGTCCGTATCGTTAAAATAAGAAAATACGAGTGCGTACGAATCATTACCCTTTGCCGCGCACGCATAAATATTCCTTGCTTCGTTTTTAACGGAAACTTCTTTGCCCAACGTGTAAAGTTTATTAAACATATCGAAAACGTAATACCCTTTCAACGGCGAAAGCGTATCGGTATCGAACAATCCGTTCCACCTGCAAGGGCGCGCGTCGTAATACATAAACATATCCAAATCGGAACTTTGCGCAACGCACATAGAACTCAACGTAAATGAAGCTCCTTTAAGTGTCTTGATAACCTTTTCGGAATACCTTTGTTCCTCATCTCCCCAACCGCGCACATAATTCCACTCGTTGAGAATGATTTCGGTGTCGGCAAAACCTACACGCTCCAACTGCTTTTTTACCGTTTCTATATCGGTGTCGTAAGAATACGGATTATTATGGTAGCCGTGAAAAGAGAAGAAGTCCAACGGCGTTTCCGTTTCTTTTAATTTATCGAAAATAGCGGTACACAATCCGCTTTTCACTATTTTGGCGCTGCTTACGGCGGGACCGCCTATTTTAATGTTCGGAAATTCTCTTTTCAAATGCGTTATTGCAGTAACGAACAAGTCGATAAATTGCTCGGGCGTACCCTGCCAAGTGGAACTTGACCCGTCGGCTTTTACCAAATCCGGCTCATTCCATATTTCCCAATAAGTAATATTATAGTGAAAACCGTTTGCCCAACCCTCGTTATAATGCAGAATTATATGCTCGCATACTCTCGCCCATTTTTCAAAATCCGAATGCTCGCCGTTTCCCGGCGGATAAGTACCTTCTTTTTCATTGTGTTCTATTGCCGCGCCCAATCGATAAAAAGGTTCTGCTCCCGTCTCCGTTATAGCGGCAAGATAAGCGTCGGTAGCCGTAAAATCATAAGACGCCGGATTTGTTTCGTCGGCGTCGAAATTACGAAAAATTCGGTGCACGTCTACCGAATGGTCTCCGCCGTACCTTTCTTCGAACGCGCTGTCGTGCAAACGCGCGTACGGAATACCGGCCTCGCGAAATTTTGCACTGTTTGAAACGCCGTCGGACGCATCGATAGGCCCGTTATTTACGCAATGCATAGGCTTAATATTACCTTTTTCTTCGGTAAAATCAACCGTAATCGTACCCTTTTCCACTTTATACTCCTTTCTAACGACGTCGTTACTGCCGCAAGCAGTAAGTAAAATCGTTATAATCTGCAAAAACGCCGTAAAACAAACGCATCGTTTTTTCATATTTATAACCTTAATCTCCGTTTCTATATTTAAATCTGTTTTCAAACGTCAAACTCCTGTAATTCGATTATTTTATTTACAAACGACTCATAACGTCCGTTATCAATATCTTCTCGATTTTTAAGATAATCCGCCATAAGTTCGCGGTGCGCTTCGCAATTATAAGAATTTATCAAAAACGCTTTATTGTCAAGCATATTCGCTCTGTGTTTTCCGTACACGGAGCACCAAGCATACCAATATAATTTGCTTGTTTCGTCGTCGGCTGCAATGTCGGAAAGTTTTTTATAATACTCGTCAAATGCTTTATGTCTATCTCCCGAAAGCACAGTCGGCACACCGTCTATCTGTTTATAAGGAATTATCTCATAAGAGAAAAGTTTACCGTTTTCTACGGTAAGGCTTACAAAATAGCCGAAATTCCAAGTCGGAAATCGACACGCGCTCGCCGAGAAAACAAAATTTCCGATGCTGTAAAAAATGGGCGTTGTTCCGCGTAATTCCAATCCCTGCGGACAGTGCGGGTGTCCGCCGATTACAACGTCGGCACCGCAATCCGCAAAAAAACGCATTCTGCTTTTTTGTTTCGGACTCGGTATCGGATTATATTCGTTACCGCCGTGCACGACGACTATAACGAATTTTCCGTCGGTTTTGGCGGCGGAAATTTTGCAAGCGACTTCAAACTCGTCCATTCCGAAAAAACCGTATCCGCCGTTCGAGGCACCGAATTCGTTTTCAGCGACATTAACAACGGCTATGTTTTCATCGAGCAACAATGTTTCTTGTGCTTCGCGTAAAGACAAACCGGCGCCAACCGTTAAAAGGGCGTTGCTCTTTAAGGAATCGAGCGTATCTTTCAATCCCGTTTTTCCGTAGTCGCAAGTATGATTGTTAGCCAAAAAAGCGACGTTGAAGCCGGCGTCCGCCAAAACTGCGGCATCCGAAATTTTCCCCTTTAAGCTCGGTCCGTCCTTAAATATTGCACGTGAAAAATCCGTAAGCGCACACTCCACGTTTACCATATTCACGTCGTGTCGGCGCAAAATATTTTTTATTCCGCCGAACAAAGAATTCGAACCGCCTTCTTTAACGATTTCGACAGTGTTATTACGTATGCAAAAATCTCCGGCTATCAAAATTTTCATAACAGTTCCTTTTTGAAAAATTCAACGTAACGCATCCAATTTATTTTCGAAATTTTATGTTCGTCGATATTTCTCCAATAAGCTATATTGCCTTCGCCGTATAATTCGCCCGCAATCGGAACGGCATCCGATATCAAACCCTTTTTCCCGTAAAGTTCATAATAGCGCGACGCGAATACCGCCGATAAAAATTCGCCGTTCGGATCTGCCCAATCATCTTTCGTCGCGCTTGATATAAAACATTTTCTCGGCGCTATGAGCCCCAAAAGCATATGTTGATCTATCGGCAAGCTATTTTCGTTATTCGCGAATTCTCGGTATTTTTCAGCAAACCAAAACGGAAACGACCTATTTATGCTATCTATCGTTTCACCCGTATTTCCGCGCGACAATGCCGCGCCGCCGCAACCCGAACAATTCGAGATCGCTCCGTAAAATCGCTCATCGGTCGCCGCCGTCCATAAAGCCGTTTTACCGCCGCGCGAATGACCTGCGACTATAACGGCATAAGGGTCGACGCAAGTTTGCAAAACAAGAAAATCAAGTACTTTCGATGCGCCCCACGCCCACGCCGAAATAACGCCCCACGACTTGTTTCCCGTGCGTTCGAAACGATTTTGGCAAAAAATGCCGGACTTTTCCTTAATATTATCTTTTACGATATCGCCCGCAAAAAGCACTGCGACGCAAAAGCCGTTTTCAAGCAAAAATTTTAACGGAACAGCGGAATTTTCGTTATCGTTAAAATACATTTCGTACTGAGCCGGATGCATTATGTATAAAAAGGCGGGACGCTTTATATCGTCCGTAGGCGAATAAAACTCGAATTTCGCTACAATCCCGTCGATTTTCATAAGTACCGCGCGCTTACGCATTCCGTCTTTGCATTCATCGCAAACGGTAAAAAAGTTTATACTTGCGTCGACGGTCCCTTGCGGTCGAATGCCGTACACGTTTTCTTCGAACAAAGAAAGAACTTTGCTTCTTCCGAATGATTGCCATTCTTCAAGCGAATAATCGCAGCCGAAAATGCTCATAATCTTTCTCCGCGAGTTTTCTTATCGTCTTTTATGCGTTTTGCCAAAAAAACTCCGCAAACAGCCAAACCGATCGCCGATACGGTTTCTATTATAACCGTCGGGATAACGCTCAGTCCGCCGCGTTTTCCGCGTCCGCCCAAAACATCGACGGATTCCGCATCGGGATTATAATGCATTGCCGTATTTTCGGTATCGGCATTCATATAAAGAATATTCTTGGTCGCTTGACGAGCGTATTTTATAAAAGCGGCGTTTGTTTTATGATAATCGTTTATACACGGAACATACGACGCATTCACGACGTCGTGCAACCACAAATCCGTGCCGGCATACAACCCGTTAAAGACGGGCATATGATCTTTACCTACATCTACCCAATCGGTAATGACCGCGCCGCGAAAACCCCATTCGTTACGCAATACCTCTGTACAAAGCGCATAGCTTGCGCCCGACCAAACGGCTCCGATACGATTCATACTGCCCATCAAAGCATTTGCTCCGCCTTGTTTTACGGCGATTTCATAAGGTTTCAAATATATTTCGCGCAATGTTTGTTCCGTAAGCCAAGTAAACAAACCTTCGCGCATAGTTTCGGTTTCGTTAACCGCGAAATGCTTGACGTAACAATTTAATCCCTTATTCTTTGCGCCGCGAACCGCTTCCGCCGCAAAAACGCCCGAAAGCAACGGATCTTCCGAAAAATATTCGAAATTTCTGCCGCCGAACGGCGAACGATGTATATTCGCACCCGGAGCATACCATCCTTTCACGTTATTTGCACGAGCTTCCTCTCCGACATTCAATCCCATTCTGTACGCCAAATCTTTATTCCACGTCTGCGCAATCAAAACTTCGTTCGGATACAGCACGAAAAGACAGTGTTTTTGCCCGAATATACGCGTATTCAACCCGCCCGGACCGTCTAAATCGAGATATTCGGGTTTTTGTATGCTTTCGATCTTTTTCGTCTTGAAATATCCGTCGTCGATCAAATCGCACATTTCGTCGATATCGATTTGGTTTAGAATATCGTCCCATTTTTCGGAATCGTAATTAAGGCCTACGGCATCGCTCACTCCGTATTTTCCGTCTGCTCCCGTAATCGGCATTTCTTCATTACGTATAGACGGCTCTTGCCGTTTTGCAAGTTCGTAAGCCATCGGATTTCTGTTCCGTCTGTTTTTCGAAGCAGTCGGAAACGTCGCTTTCATATCGACGCGAGACAGATATTGTATAGTTCCCGTTTCGTCGCGTCCGTCGATCGATATGCCGTCCGTCGCGTCCGCACCCGTAAATCTGTTTTTTACCGTATTGCCCGTAACATTATCGGTCTTATATAAAATCGTTTCGCTTATTTTATAAGCAATCTCGGAATTTTCGCAATTCGCCGCGACGTGAGAATTTTTCATCAGGCGCACCGTGTAATCGCCCGCGTCGAGCTCGTAACCGCAATTTCCGTTTCCGTTTTTATCATAGCAATCGTACGACGCCATATCTCTTACGTAAAACGAAAGTTCGACCGTAGCGGACTCTTTCGGTTTAAGAAGCGGGGTTTTTGCAAAAGCCGCCAGAACCACGTGCGATTTTTCTATTCCGCCGCTGATATAAGGCGCGGTATAATATAATTGAACTACGTCTTTACCCGCGCGCTTTCCCGTATTTTTTACATTTACGGAAACGGTAATCTTACCGTCTTTTTCGAGTTCGGAACCCGCAACGGGAGAAACGTCGGCGACGCTCCAAGAAAAATCGGTATATGACAATCCGTACCCGAACGGATACTGAACGGTTTTTTCGTAATCGATTACGCCCTCTGCCGCGGCTGTTTCGTAATACCGATAGCCGACGTAAATTCCGTCCGTATAATCCACGTAAGCGTCGTAATAACCTTTTTCGCCGTATAAAACTTCCGCCTCGGAGTACTTTTTCGCGCCGCTTTTGCCGTCATCGTAACCTGCCGTTGCGAACGACGGCGAAGACTCCGAATTATACGCATAAGTATCGACTGTGCGTCCGGACGGATTTACATCGCCTTTCAAAACCGAAATGAGCGAATTCACTCCAGTCAACCCCGTCATACCGACCAAAAGACACGCGTCTATTTCGTCATCGTCGACAAATCCGAGTTCCATTGCGTTTGCGGTGTTCAGTACCACTATAACTTTATCGCAACATTTTTTCGCAACGCTTATCATTTCTTCTTCATACGCCGACAGTTCGAGATAATGCCGTTCTTCGTCGATAAACGTATTTTCGCTTCCGTTGATTTGAATTTGATATTCCTGATACTTACGAAGATCCCGACCTTCCGCCCCCGTTCTGCCTATAACGACAAGCGCGACGTCGGAAAAATTCCGCGCTTGCGACATAATTTCTTCGGTGTAAAATTCCGCGCCGGGCTCGTGCAAAACAAATTTGCGATTGCCGTTAATCGTAACGTCGCCGCGATACTCCTCCCACGGTCCGCCATAAGCCGTTTCGCGCTTCATATAAAAATCCGAATACAATTTTTCAAGCGTTTTGTTGTATTTGATACCCGCGGCTTCCAAAGCGGGAAAAAGTTTCAATCTTTCCAAATCGGTGTTCGAAAAACCCGAACCGTATCCGCCCGTAAGCCAATCGAACGCCGCCCAACCGAAAACGTTGATTTTTTTCGTTTTTTTCAGCGGCAAAGTATTGTTAGAGTTTTTCAACAAAACGATACCTTCGTCGGTTATATCTTCGCAAAGCATACGACCGATTTCGGCGTTACGCTCCCGTACGGACATTTTCGATAATTTTTTCATATAATTCTCCGGAAATAAAAAATGCAACAGCAAAACGACAATCATAACAACGACCGTCGCGCTCATAATACAAATATCTATAAAAATACGTTTACGTTTGATAATTCCCATTTCCGTTACTCCGAACAATCAATCGTTTTCATAGAGAATTTCGCGCAAAAAAGGCAGGCTCGAAAAAATTTTCTTTGTCCGCATATTCCATCACGAACGCGCCGACTCCGCTCCAAGCCTGCAAAAGAGAGCCGTCGTCGCGACACGGGGAAAAATATTCTATCGGCGTGTAATTGCCTTTGCGAACGTTATAATCGAACCAACTCATAAGAGCATATCGATACTCGCGCCCGCATAGAATCAGAGCATAGGCGTAAAGCGCCGACCAATACGGCCAATTCCCGCCGTTATGATATTCGTAATACTGCGACGATTTTTTGAACGTAGCGTCGCAATCCTTATAAAACGGCCAAACGCTCATAACGCCGTAATCGCCCGCACGCTGTTCTTTATTGTTGCGCGTTTCCAAAAAATTCTGCATATTATCGAGAAGACGATTGCATTTTTCCTTATCCGCGATACCGAAAATAACGGCAATAACCGTATCGACGGAAAGATTGTCTTCCGTAAAATCTCCGTCCTTGTAATTTACATAGCGACCGTTTTCGTCGTCCCACAACAATTCATTGATTTTATCGGTTACGACTCGCGAACGTTCCACAAAGATTTTTCCGCGCTCGTCGCCGCGGATTTTGCAAAGCTCCGACAAACAAAACAAACTGCGCGCGTATAAAATTTCCACATAGGCGACGTATCCGTTGCGATTGACTTCATCTGCCCAATCGCGTTTATTGTAAGGTCCTTTTTTATAAATCAATCCGGTTTCGTCGGTATAATCGCCGAGTTTTTCCAACACGAGAACGGCTTTTTCGAAAACGGTGATTTCGCCTGTTTTTTCGTCCAAAACCGAAACATCGCCCGTATGGTTTATATAATCGTACAACATCATAGCATAAAACGACGGGCTGTCGAAATGATTTCCCCAAAAAGAAGAAAAATCGTATACGACTGCCGACGGACAATCGCCGTTCGACTGTATGCCGCGAGACAAAGTAATTATTTGCTTCCGCACCAAATCGGCGTGCCCGTTATACATAGACAAAGTCGTCCAATAGGAATCGCGAAAATAAGTGCGAACGGGGTTCATATAATTCACGCCCGCGCAGAATGCTTCGAACTCGCCGACGCGCTTGAAATTTTCCAACGCGCAAAAATAACAACCGTAATAAAACGCTTTTTCGAATTCCGATAGCGAATCGGGAAGTTCGATATCGTCGATAATTTTATCCGCAGCGGTCTTTTCGGAAGAAAAATTTATTAAATTATTCATTCGCAACGAACTTTCCGTCCCGTACGCAATGCAAAAACGATAACATTTTTCTTTTACTCTATTATCGAAAAACGTAAACGTATGATTTTCGCGAATCCAATTTCCCTTTTCTTCCGTCGCTATACAAAAATCGCCGTCCTTATAAGAATAGACGCCACCGAGTCGATTTACTGTCGGCTCCGATCCGCCGTTTCCGCAATCGAACGACCAACCGAAATTCACGTCGCGCTTCGATTTCAAGTTTATTTCGTAAAATATGCAGTTTTCATCCGACGAAAGAAATTGAAGAACGCTTACGGAATAATCTTTTTCGATCAAAGTTATCTTTTGCTTGCGTCCAAGCATTTCGACACGCTTTTTACAATACGGATCGACTTTTTTCCCGTCGACGAACAATCCGAGATAAGCTCTCGACGAAGCGTACTGAGTAGGGTCGTTGATTATTTTATATCCGAGCAAACCGCCGCGCCCGTCGGTTCGAATGCCCATCTTTTCGTTCGCGATATCGTAAGCGACGGTTTCCCAATATTTT
>DBEXQE010000288.1:0-4840 GCA_048167245.1 Christensenellales bacterium
AAGAAAATTCCCGTTCTGATAAATTTCAGTTTATAATTTGTGGAAACACGTAAAATAAGGAGAAAACAAAACAATGGTTAAGATCAGACTTACAAGGCTCGGAGACAAAAAATCGCCTTTTTATCGCGTTATAGTCGCCGATTCGAGAGCGCCGCGCGACGGAAGATTTATCGACGTTATCGGTACTTACAATCCGCTCACGGATCCCGCGGAAGTCAAACTCGACGAAGCTAAGGCAAAAGATTGGCTCCAAAAGGGCGCTCAGCCTACCGACACCGCAAAAGCGTTGCTCGTTAAGGCGGGTATCATGGAACAGGGCAAGCCCGCTCCCGCAAAGACCAAGGCGGTCAAGAAGTCGAAATCGGAATAATTGCGATCCGTTTCGCGATACGTGCTTTTTAGTAAGGAGAGCGTTATATGAAAGAACTCGTTGAATATCTCGTAACCGAGCTTGTCGACAACAAAGAAGCCGTAGTGATCACCGAAGAAGGCGATACCGTCAGCGTTTCGGTCGACAAAAAGGATATGGGTAAGATCATCGGTCGCGGCGGTAAAATAGCAAAAGCTATCCGCACGATAGTAAAAGCCGCGGGCGCGAAAGAAGGCAGAAAATTTACGGTAGATATTTTGGAATCGGACGACGGTCCGATCGAAATTTTCGAAGAATAGGATCTCGGTTTCGGCAACGGAATTATGGAATATCTTACCGTAGGCGAAATTATAAAGGCGCAGGGAATTCGGGGCGAGTTGAAGATCCGCTCGCTTACCGACAATCCCGCGCGCTTTAAGAAACTTAAAATAGTTTACATCGGCAACCGTCCGTATAAAATAACGTCCGCGCGTATTTCGGGCGGCTTTGTTTTCCTGTGCCTTGAAAACTGTCTGACCCGCGACGACGCCGAAAAGCTCGTAGGGCAGGAACTTAAGATCGACAGAGTGAACGCCGTCGAACTAAGCGAAGGCGCTTATTTTATCGCAGACCTTTTGGGGTGCGCTCTCAAAGACGAGAGCGGCGCCGATTTGGGCGTTATAAAGGATATATCCGGCTACGGCGCGGCGGACGTCGTAACGGCCGAAAAGGACGGAAAAGAGCTAAGATTTCCGTTTCTGAAAAGAGTAGTCGTCGAAATAGACGTGGAGAAAAAGATATTTACGGTGGATAAGAAAAAGTTTTCGGAGATCTGCGTGTATGACGATTAAGATCCTGACGCTTTTTCCGAAAATGTTCGACGCGCTTAACGAAAGCATAATAGGGCGCGCCGTCAAAGCGGGCGTTGTCGGTATCGAAATTATCGATATACGCGATTTCAGCAAGGACAAGCACAAAAAGTGCGACGATATTCCGTTCGGCGGCGGCGCGGGAATGGTCATGACGCCCGCTCCCATATACGACGCAGTGGAATTCGCCGACAAAAATCACGAGTGCAACCGCATTTACATGTCGCCCAAGGGCAAGCGGCTTACTACCGCGCTTGCGAAAGAGATCGGCGCTGAGCAAAAGGATCTGCTTATTTTGTGCGGACACTACGAAGGCGTGGATCAGCGCGTTCTCGATATGTGTTTCGATACGGAGATCTCGATAGGCGATTACATTCTGACGGGCGGAGAGCTTGCCGCCATGGTTCTGACCGACGCGGTCGCTCGGTTCGTTCCCGGCGTTCTCGGAAGCGCGGAATCGGCGGAAGACGAGAGTTTTTCGGACGGATTGCTCGAATATCCGCAATATACGCGCCCGTACGATTTCATGGGCGAAAAAGTTCCCGAAGTTCTTATTTCGGGACACCACGCGAATATCGAAAAATGGCGCATAGATCGCGCCCGAGAAATAACCGAAAAGTTGCGTCCCGACTTATTGAAAAACTAATAGCAAAATGATAAATTGGTTTCCCGGACACATGACGAAATCTCTTCGGATGATGGAAGAAGATTTGAAGCTCGTAGATATCGTTATTTACGTGCTCGATTCGCGCGCGCCGAGAAGTTGCAAAAATCCCGTTTTCGATAAGCTGTTTTCGCAGAAAAAGATCGTTTACGTGCTGAATAAAGCCGATTTGGGCGACGAGAAGCTCGTAAGAGAATGGGTAAAAGTTTTATCGGGTGAGAGAAGCGTCGCGCTCACGACGAACGGCGCGGCTTCGGGGAGCGCGTTGTCGATAATTTCGGCGGCGAAAAATCTTTGTTTCGAAAAGATAGAAAAATTCAGGGCGAAAGGCGTTAAAACGGCTGTAAGAGCCATGGTCGCGGGCGTTCCGAACTGCGGAAAGTCTACTCTTATAAATAATCTTTGCGGCTCGGGCAAAACGGTTACGGGCAACCGTCCCGGCGTTACGCGCGGCAAGCAATGGGTCAGAGTTAACGACTACTTCGAAGTGCTCGACACTCCCGGCACGCTTTATCCGAAACTCGACAACGAAAAAACGGCTTACAGGCTCGCGTTTATCGGCAGTATAAAGGACGAAGTCGTCGACGTTCTCGACCTGGCGGCAAGACTTATTGCGGAACTCAACGCGATAGACAAAAGCATTATCGAAGCAAGATACAAAATCGAACATAAAGACGAAACGGCGGAAGAAACGTTGGAGCGTATTGCACGCGCCCGCGTATATATATTAAAAGGCGGCGTTTGCGATACGGAGAGAACGGCTAACGCGCTTGTGGACGATTTCAGAAAAGGTCGGCTCGGGCGCATAACGTTTGACAGGGCGATCGAAGAATGAAAACCGAAGATCTGTTCGAATACGACAGGGCGTTTTTGCCCGAAACGGTTGCGGGCGTAGACGAAGTCGGGCGCGGTCCTTTGGCGGGTCCCGTAGTGTGCGCGTGCGTCATAATGCCGCTCGACCGTATGATCGACGGCGTGAACGACAGCAAAAAACTTTCGGAAAAGAAGCGCGAACGGCTTTACGATTTATTGCGGGAAACCGCGCTTTCGTATTCCGTCGCCGAACTCAGCCCCGCGGTTATCGACGAGATGAATATTTACCAAGCGACGAAACTTTGTATGAAAAAAGCGATAGAAGGGCTTAAAATAAAGCCGTCGCTCGTGCTTGTCGACGCGATGAAAGATCTGGACGTTTCCGTTCCGTGCAAAGCAATTATAAAGGGCGATGCGCAAAGCTACAATATTGCCGCCGCTTCGATCATCGCGAAAGTTTACCGCGATAGGATAATGCGAGAAATGGACGTGAAATATCCGCAGTACGGTTTTGCGAGCAATAAGGGCTACGGCACGGGCGAACATATCCGCGCGCTTAAAACGTACGGAAAAACGGAGATCCACAGGGATACTTTTATCAAAAACATAATCGGCGGTAACGGATCATGAACAATATCCGAAAGGGCAAAAAAGGCGAAGATATAGCTTGCGAGTATCTGAAACGACACGGCTATCGCATAATGAACCGCAATTTCAAAACGAACGTGGGCGAAATAGATATCGTCGCGACGGACGAAAGCACGGTGATATTCGTCGAAGTCAAGAGCCGAACGGGAGACGGTTTCGGATTGCCGTCGGAAGCGGTGAATTATTTCAAGCGCAACAAGATCAATCAGGTCGCGAGTCAGTATATCAAAAAATTCATGCTGTTCGGCGCGGACGTTCGGTTTGACGTCATAGAAGTGTATCTGGACGATAAGCGCGTAAATCACATAGAGAACGCTTTCGACAGTTATCTCAGATATTAAGTAAAAGAAGAAAAAGACATGGCAGTAAATTTCAGAAGGATAGAGCTTAAAGACAAGGAAATTTTCGATAAATATTTGAAGTCGGATCACGGAAAGCTGGGTTGGGAATATTGCTTTGCGATGACCTGGATATGGGACGCGTTCGACGAAACCATGATTTGCGATCTTGGGGATATGGCGCTGTTGTATACTAAGTTTTACGGCAAATGCGTCTATTTTCCGCCGCTTTTGTCGGACGAGAAATTGCTTGAAAAAGCGGTCGGCATAATAGCCGAGCAATGCAAGTCGGACGAGTGCAAAATGGAGATCCGCGGACTTTCCAAGGAGCAGGCGGAAATTTTGACGGACAAATATTGCATTTCGACCGACAGGGGAAATTACGACTATATTTACGACGTGCAGGCGCTTACGACTCTGAGCGGCAAAAAATTACACTCGAAACGGAATTTTATAAACAGGTTTAAGGCGACGTACGACTATACTTTCAGAGAATACGAAGAAACGGACAGGGAAAAAATGCTTGCGCTGTTCGATAAGTGGTATGTAAAGTCCGAACACGAAACGCTCGATTTGGAGCGCAAGGTGATCGTGCGCGCGCTCGACTATTATAAGGAACTGAACCTTAAAATAGGGATATTGGAAGCGGAAGGAAAACTTGCGGCTTTTTCGATCAGCGCTGTGGAAAACGACAACGTAGCACACGCTATGTTCGAAAAGGGCGACACTTCGTTCGACGGGATCTATCAAATGATAAATCAGCAGACCTGCGAGAAATTTTTCGGCGGTTGCAGATATGTGAATCGTGAAGAAGACATGAATATAGAAGGTCTGCGCAGGGCGAAAATGTCGTATTATCCCGAGATCTTATTGGAGAAATATACGCTTAAATGCAAGGGATAGACGTTAAAGAACCGAAAGACGTTTATAAAAAGGGCTTTCCGTGCGACAGCGACGCTTATGTCGATTTTTTCTTCGACAAATACGTAATGCCCGAAAACACGGTGGTTTACCGCGAGAACGGAAAGATCGTAAGCGCGGGATATATTATCGAAAAGCCCGCCGTAATATTCGGCAAAAAGACGGTCTTTCCGTACATTACGGCGCTTTCGACTTTGCCCGAATACAGGGGACGCGGTAAAATCGGATATGTGCTGAA
>DBEXQE010000289.1:0-1646 GCA_048167245.1 Christensenellales bacterium
TTTATTTGCTTTCAACGGCTTGCAGACCCGCTACGACGGCGCCGTAATCTCCTATGCGTTCGCCGAGCATCGACGGAACTATTTTCACCGCGTCGAGCGACGACGGCAGACATTCTTCGCGCATAACTTCCGTCATGCCGCCTATCAAAAGCTCCGACGAGCGCATGAACACGCCGCCGAGAATTATCATTTGCGGATTCAGAATATCCACAAGAACGGAAAGTCCCGCGCCCAGTTTCCTGCCGACTTCCGAATAAATTTCCAAAGCGTCCTTATCGCCGTTTTTCGCCGCTTGCGCCAGATCTTTCGCGCTTGCGTTTTCGCCGAACGAAACTTTTTCGCCGCGCCGCGCTTTTTCTTCCGAGAAGATACGGGCGTATCGCGCTATCCCGCCGCCCGAGCAAAACCCTTCGAACGACCCGCGTTTTCCGTAACCGACGGGACCGTCCTTGCTTATCCGCACGTGTCCTATCTCGCCCGCATTCGAAGTCGCGCCTTCGTACAACTTGCCGTTCAATATCATTCCCGCGCCCATTCCGGTGCCGAACGTTAAAAAAATAACGTCCGAAAGCCCTTTTCCGGCGCCGTATTTCCATTCGGCAACGGCACAAGCGTCGGCGTCGTTCATCAGCCGAGCGGGAACGCCGAACTCTTTTCCGAAAAATTCCGCTGCGGGGACCGAGTCCCATAGCGGCAGATTGGGCGGAGAGAGAACCAGACCTTTTTTCGCGTCGAGCGGTCCGCCGCACGATATGCCGACCGCCGCGATCTCCGATACGTCCGCGCCCGCCACTGAAACGCTTTTGCGCGCGTTGTCGCCGAGTTTGCGCAAGATCTCAGACGGTTTTCCGACGGTAGGTATTTCCGTTCTGTCGAGAAACTCTACGGCGCGATCGGTAACCCGCGCCAGAACGGACGCGCATTTCGTGCCGCCTATGTCTATGCCGATAATATACATATTACCACCTTTCGGCTTCCGCCGCCGCGCAAAGCATATGGTACAAAGGCAGATGGAGCTCCTGAACTTTGTACGTTTCGGTTTCGGGAACGTTGAAACAAAGGTCGCAGTATTCTTTAAGCTTTCCGCCGCTCCAACCCGTAAGCCCTATAACGAACACGCCTTTTTTCACTGCTACGCTCGCCGCCCTTACAACGTTCGCGGCGTTTCCCGAAGTAGATATAGCTATCAGAATATCGCCCTTGCAACCGAGTCCGTAAACCTGCTGAGCATACGCCCACTCACCGCCTATATCGTTGATTATCGCCGTGGAGAGCGCGGAAGTTTCGCCAAGGCATACGGCGGGGATCGCTTCTTCGAGTTTCTCGGCATAATCGCCGTCGAAAACGCGATCTTTTACGGGACGCTTCAACTTGAACGATTTCATAAGCTCGCCGACTATATGCGCGGCGTCGGAAAAACTGCCGCCGTTTCCGCAAGTCATTATTTTGTTCGGAAGCCTTACCGAAGCTATCTTCCCGACTGCCGTTTCCGCCGATCTTCTCAGATATTCGAGTTGCGGCATCCTATCGAAAAATTCGTCTATCGTTTTCTGCGCGTTCGAGTTCATTCCGTATCTCCTGTTTACGATTTCCGAGATAATTATAACACAAAAACGCGGCTTTGCAAGCAAAAATACTTTCTTTTT
>DBEXQE010000290.1:0-4718 GCA_048167245.1 Christensenellales bacterium
TATTTTATCCTTTTATACCGCCCATGGGAAGATTGCCGAGCAACCTTTTCTGGAAAGCGATAAAAAGTACGAGTATAGGCGCCAGCATAAGTATCGCTCCCGTCATTCTCATCGGCACGTTAGACATTCCGTTCTCGGTGGTCTTTGCCATCTGATACATTCCGCGCGCTATCGTCGGAAAAGACGGCATATACACGAGAGGCGTCTGATAATCGTTCCAATACGTGATGAAGTTTATAAGGACGATCGTGAAAAACGTGTTCTTCACAAGCGGCAACACTATGCGGAACAGAATACGGAAATTACCTGCGCCGTCCACTTTCGCCGCCTCCGTATACGCCATCGGGAGCGACCGCAGTATTCCGTAGAAAACAAGGAAATACATACCGAGAAAGTTTGCTTTCATCAGCCAAAGTCCCCAAATGCGGTCGTACAGTCCCAGCAGTCTCGCGACGCGTATTTCGGACGGAAGACTGCCGACGATCGGAAGTATCATCACTACGATAACCGTGGTCCGTATTATTTTGGACATCTTGAAGTCGAACCGCGCGCATGCGTACGCCGTTATGAAGATCGTAAACGCATTGAAAAACGAGCATCCGAGCGAGTACAGCAGCGAATAAACGTACATCGATCCCATACCTACGTTCACGGCGCCCTCCGCCGTGTAAACGCGAACGTAAAACATACTGTACACATATCTGAAATTCCACACCCAGACTTTCGGAAAACCGATTATATTGGTGCGGAATTCGAAATTGCTCTTAAACGCCGACAGGACCGCCCACGCGATAGGAATAAAAAGCGAGATCGCATAGATCAATAAAAACGCAAGCAAGATCATGCTCAAAACGTTCTGATGTTCGCGTACGCCTTTTCCGTTTGATTTTCTCGTTTTAGATACCATACGTTTCTCCTAATCCGCTTTCGGACCGTACTTTTCGAGCAAAAACCTTACAAGCAACGTAACGGGAACGACGACCGCAGTCATCAAAAGCCCCATTGCCGCAAGCGGAGGATACTCCGCGTCCGAAACCGCTCCCTGCGTTTTTGTATAAAAATAATAGCCGTAAGTCCTGACTTCGGTAGGCGCGCTCGAACTGTAAAACGAGAACAAATTTATCTGATTGATAAAAATACCCGCTATTCCCGTAACCAAAAACGTCGACAGCGTAGGGAAGATCATCGGCAAGGTAATATGTACGAACTCCTTTAATCCCGTCGCTCCGTCGAGATGCGCCGACTCTACCATATCCGGCGAGATCCCGCTCATGCCGTTGCTGTACATAAGCACGCTCGTCCCGAACCCGACCCAAATATTGTAAAATATCAGCGTAGCATAACGCGTGTCGACGTTTTCCAAAAGTCCTTGCGCGCGCGTTCCCGTTATGAGCCGCATTATCTCGGGGATAGCGCGTTCGACGAAGAACTGAAACATTGCGACCATAACGATCGACGATATAATGCTCGGCAAAAACAATATTACGCGAAATGCGCCCGAAAGCGGAAATTTCTTATAGATATAGTAAGAAAACAGCAGTCCGAGCGGCGTGCCGATCCCTAAAATAAGCAAGTAAGATATCACCGACGTGCTCATCATTTTAAGCATCGGCGCGGAAGTCGTCATTTCCGTAAACATATTGCGTATGTTGTCGAACGTCCAGGTTATCGAATTGTTTACGATATCTATATTCTGAAACGCCATTAAAACGGAGTTCACGTTAACGCCGATATAAAATACGAAAAACTGAGCGATCGGCCAGGCAAGTATGATCGAATAGAATATCAGATCCTTTTGTCTGCCACGCAATATTATCTTTTTTTTGTTCGTCGAATTTGCCATAGCGTTCAATTTTTCGGCCATTGCAACGATTTCTGATAGCCGTACATTCCTAAGAAGTAACTCTCGGCGGACACCTTGCCGTCATGGAACGCGCGAGAGGGATATTGATAACTCGTACCGCCGATCAAACTGCCGCTGTAATTAGTCGAAAAGAATCTCGACGCGTTGTTAAGATAAAACTCGTTGTTCGATACGGGATATACTATATCAGAATTTTTCACGGTTTCCATCACGCTTTTTCCGAGCGGCGACATGCCGTTCGTCTGTTCTTCGGTCATCGTATATTTCAACGCCTTGGGCGTGCCCGTTATGCGCGAATATTCGACGAGGCTCTCGTCGGTATGCGCAAATTTCAGAAAGTCGATAAGCAACGGTTTTTTCCACGCCGCCACTCCCTTTTTCATAAAACACATCGAATACATATTGTCGATAAGCGTCTGGCTTTTATCGCGCGCTCTGGCTTCGGCAAGTTTTGTTTCGTTTGCTTTCGGCAAAGGCATTACCGCAAAACGGCGATTTACTCGGGAAAAATTTTCGGATTGCGTAAGCGCCATGTTTTCGAAAGTCGCCGACGCCTCGTTTTCCCACCATACGCCGTCCATAAGCATACCCACGGGAGCGACTACGCCGTCGTTGCCGCCCAAAAGAAAGTCGTCCTGCGCATCCATATGAGAATGTCCGCTGTTGAACGCCAGATCGTTATGGTATTTTTCCGTCGTAACGAGCTTGTTCATGAATTTCAGCGCCTGGTATTTTCCCTCTTGACGCGCAAGCTCGGCGCCGTCCTTAGCCGTAATTTGGGTAGGTTGCGGATCGCGCACGAAATTGCCGTTCACAACGGTTCCGAGATCGTTTGCCGTGCCTTCGAGTTTATAATTGAGCATCATCTGCTCCTCGCCCTCGTGATCCGCGATAAGCGCATTGAACATATAAGTAAGGTATCCACCGTATTGCGCGCCCGCCCACTCGACGGGCGTATTGTTGTCGCCCGCTATGTAATCGCAAAGTTCGAAAAACTCGTCGTACGTCGTAGGCAATCCGTCGTCGGCGGTTCCCTGTATGCCGTCGACGCCTACGCTCTTAGTCGGGTTGTTGCGGCTCGTAAATCTGCCCGCGCCGGAAGGAGCCGTCGGATTCATCGCAAAATAGTAATTGTACTTATCGAACAGTTCCACGTTATACGTAATGCCGAAATACGCCATATAATGCGGCAAGCCGTAGTAATGAACTCCGTCGCTCTCCCGCACCCCGAAATAATCTTTCTGCGAATCGCTGAGTTTGTTTTCCACGGTGTTAACGCCGTTGTCGTCGCCGTATGCGGTAAGATCTCCCGTAACCGCATCGGTTATATCTTCCAAATGCGGAAGCAACGTGTAATAAAAAGCGTTTTCCGTAAAATATATTTCGTCCCTGTTGTTTTCGATCTGATCCACAAGAGCGGACGCCGCCGTTTTCTGATTATGTATTATGACCTGAACGCCTTTTCTTCCTTCTTCGTAAATATCGTCGGCATGCAATTTCTCGAAGCGTTCCTTCAACGAAACAAGCCATTCCGAACCGAATCCGCCGTTATAGTTGAACACGTAGATCTGAGTGCGGCTCTCGTCGATGCGTTCGGTGATCCCGTCGACTTCGTTCGGCTTGGTACAAGCAAAAACCGAAAAACTCATTAACGCCGCCAGCACCGCCGCCATAAATGTTCCGATAAATTTTTTCATGATTTTCCTCCGACTTTATTTATATATTACCTTATTATACCGCTACCGAACGATTTTCTCTCGTCGAAATTTCCGTATCCGTTTCTATGGCGGCTTCTTCTCGGTTGCATGCCGCCACTTTCGATATCGCCGACGCGCTCAGCTTAAATGTTCTGCCGTAAGTCAAAAAACCGTTCTGCTCCTGTTCTATATCGTAAAGCTGAGTGTAGCAAAATCCGCTGAGTTTGGGACACGAAAGCAACAGTTCGGTAAGCCGTACGTAGCTGTTTACGAAATCGTTCTCGCTGTTCTCGGTCGCATAACCCCACGCGCCGGTGCAGGTAACTTCTTCCGTAACGCCGTTGTTTTGTTTGTACCAATCCTGCGCATCTTGCTCCGAGCTCGCTCTGAGCGCTATGCCGCCGTATTCGCTGGCATTCGTCGCTTCTCCGTTGTAGAACAGTTTTTCTTCCAAAGATCCGGGCGCGTATAAGCTGTCTACCGACAACTTATCTTTCTTCATCAACTCGTCGAGATAAGCGCCGAGTTTATCGGGCGAATAGTAGCAATGAAAATCGTAAAGATCCGTTTTGTGCCCGTGAAATCCGCCGCTCACGTCTACGCAGGGGCGCGTATTATCCAAACATTTAGTCGTCTCGTACACGGCGTCCACAAACCGCGCGTCTCTCACTCGGTTCGTATCTTTATTGTTGAGCCAGGCTTCATTCAGCGGACACCACGTTATTATGGAGGGATGATTGAAATCGCGTTCGATAACGGCGGACCATTCGCCGAGAACGTCGCCCAAAGCCTCCAACGTATCGTAGTCTACTCCCCAGCTCGGAAATTCGCCCCAGACCATATATCCCGCCTTGTCGCAATGGTACAAAAACCGCGGCTCGAACACTTTCTGATGCAATCTTGCCCCGTTGAACCCGAGTTTCAATCCCAGTTCGATATCGCGTTTCATGCTTTCTTCGTCGGGCGCGGTGTATATCCCGTCCGAATAATAACCCTGATCCAAAACGAACCGTTGAAAAACGGACTTGCCGTTAACGAGAAATTTTCTGCCGTCGTAGCGTACCTCGCGCAATCCGAAATAACTTTTGACCCTATCGTCGCCGAATTTCAGCACGACGTCGTATAACCTGCCGTGCCCCGGCTCCCAAAGATGTTTC
>DBEXQE010000291.1:0-6573 GCA_048167245.1 Christensenellales bacterium
AACTCGGAAAAATACAGCAACAAAACAACCGCTCCGATCTTTCGAGTATCGAACGCGGATTCCAATATCTGAACGAACATTACTATGAAGAAGTTTCCGTAGAACAACTCGCTCGGATGTGCTATATGACTTCCGTTTGGTTTCGTAAGCTGTTCAAGCAGTACACGGGAATGTCTCCCGTCGAATATAAGATCGAGTTGCGTTTAACGCAAGCGCGCAACCTTTTGCAATACGGAAATATGTCTATCCAGGAGATCTCCGAATCCATAGGATACTTCGATATTTCGCTCTTTATACGGCTGTTCAAGAAAAAATATTCTCTTACCCCTTTGCAATTCAGAAAGCAAAATTACCGACCGCGAATGATCTTGACCTGATACGGTTCGGTATGCTCTATTCTTTTATCACCGTCGCCAAAACGTAATATTCGCCGTCTGGCTTAGCGTCGGTTGCGAAATAAACTCTCGATAAGTCGTCAAATATGCCTATCTGCACTTCATACTCGCCGCTCGGTAGATCTTTCGGTATATCGAGCGAAACGTTTTCGCTGTGTTTTCCCGGAAGCCATTTCGTTATGTCCGTATCCGTTACGAATACTTTTTCGGATTTTTTGCCTTTGAGCCGTACTTTCAGCGGTATTTCGTTATATATCGGAGCTACGCCGACGTTATCTATATCGAGCCGCATTTCGAACTTTCCGCCCGTTATTTTTTCCGGCAATTCCGCGCCGTCTATAACGAAGTGATACCCCATTTTCGACAGCCAATATTCTATCTTTTCTTTCCACTCGTACGGTATCGGCAAAGACTTCGGGTTAAAGCTCGATAAGTGCCACTCCAAAGACTTTTCTATTATCTCGTCTATGTTCCAGCCCTGACGCTTCCATTCGCCGAGCCACCAATACGCTTCGAACGACACGGGAGAAGTTTTCCACATATCCGCGGGGAGTTCCGAGTACCATTTCGGATAATATTCTTTCATGTGCCGCGGCTGTCCGAATCCGTCGCCGCGCCAACCTACTTTCGTGCCCTTTTCCATAATATACCCGAGCAGCCACGGCTTTGCCATCTGTCCTACGAGATGAGTTTTTTTGAAAACTTTTATGTAGCGGTCAACGAACTTTTTGAGCGATTCGTCGGAATACAGATGTAAATTATGTCCCTCGCCCCAGGCTCCGGGCAGACACACGTCTATCGTGTCGAAAGTCGGGTCGTCATCGAATTTTTCGCCTATCTTCTCGATCGCTTCGCCGAAATATTCCAAAAACCGCTCGTCCGTCGGAGAATCTTTGACTCTCTTTTTGTCGGGACGCTCGGGACACGGAATGATTTTTTTCAGCCACTCGGGAACGTCGTCGCGCGCGCAGGTGCTGTGCGGCATAAGGCGGAACATAAGGCTCTGCTTATGCTTTTTCGCGTCGTCTATTATGCCTTGGATAAAGTCGTATTTATACTTTCCGCGCTCGGGCTCGAACTCTTTCCACAAAACGCGGATATATGCTATCGAGCTGTCGGGATACCACCCTTCTTCGCGCCCGTTCTCGGGCACGCCTTCCGTTACGGGATAGCACTCGAAGTTTTCCGTTTCGGTCATATCCCCGCCGATTTTGACTACGCAGTCCGAATACAGCTTTTCGCCGCGAAAATGCTGAAAGCTCATGATCCCCGAAAACGGATTCTGCCCCGCTTCGCGCTTGTAGTTGAACGTCTTGCAAATTTTCATTAGGTCGCTCCCCGTTTTATTCCGAAATAAGTATTTTGAATACGGCTTTTCTGACTGCGGCGGGAGTTACGACGCAAAGTCCGGGCGAGTGAAGTTCTCCGGGCATAAAGACCGCGCAGTCGGCGCCATTCTGCGGCGAAAGGACAACGTCTTTCCCGCTTCCGGTGAAAAACTCGACGTCTTTTATATCGTTGTACAGCTCCGAAGCTCGGCAATCTTCTTTATCGGCTATACCGAACGTTTCTTCTCCGCTCACGACGACCTGCACGTCGGCGTATTTTCGGTGCGCTTCGAATCTGCCGTTCGGCTGTTTGGTCGTATATTCCTGAATAAGAACGCGGCTGTTTTCGTTCAGCGGATATTTCCCTACTTCCAACGATTTCAGATCGTTGTTTTTCAGAAACTCTTTGATGAGCGCGATATTATCTTCTCCGAGTTCTTTGCAATCTTCTATTTTTTCGATCTTACCTATAAACATATTTACTTCTCCTTATAAGAAACTCAAAAACCGACTCTCAGTATAGCACAAAAAATACGGAAAATCCAACGTTTTGAGCGAACTTGCTCTCACATTCCGAAAATTTTAATTTCGCGAGCCGCGCGATTGACAAAAACGGCGAAATACATTATACTTTAAGGCGCTAATGCAAGGAGAAAAAAAATCATGGATCTATCCGAAGAAAAACTCGATATCATAATAGAAGGCGGACAATCGAACGCGGACGGCACGGGCATAGGTCCCGTAACCGACGAATATATCCCGACTCCCGCCGTTTTGTATCTCGTATCGGACAAAACCGTTTCGGCGGACGGCATAATCGAATACTCCGACAAGCCTTTTACGGTGGAAATCGCAAAGGAAAGACCGTCGGGCGATACGTTTATCGGCGATTTCGCGCTGACTTTTTCGGAAGAATACATAAAGAGCGGTCTGCTTAAAGACGGAAGGAAAATTCTTATCGTGCGCGCCGCGGTCGGCGGAACGGGTTTTCAGCGCAAGCATTGGGGCTTGCGGGATATCGTATACAAGAAAATGACGGAAATGACCGATCACGCGCTCTCTTTCAATCCCGAGAACAGGATAGTCGCGTTTCTGTGGCATCAGGGCGAACACGACGCATACGAAGGGAACGCTCCCGAAAACTACCGCAAACAGCTCACGGCTCTTATCAAAGACGTACGTAGCAGATACGGCGCGCGTCTGCCGTTCATAGCCGGAGATTTCGCGAACGAGTGGAAAACGGAAAACATAAAAACCACCGAGCCGATCGTAAACGAGATACGGCGGGTCGTAAACGAGATCGGCGACGCCCGTTTCGCGGAAACGTCGGATCTTCCGTCGAATAATCAGAAACTGCACAACGGCGACAACATACATTTCTGCCGCGAGTCGTTGCATATTCTCGGCAGACGCTATTTCGAAGCGTTCAAGACACTTATCTGATCAGTCTTTTATCCAGACGACCTGATTAGGCGCGAGAGTTAAGCTCTTTTCGCCGCCGTTCATACCGTAGAAAACCGTTTTCTGCGTTTCTGCGGTATTGTTGACTACCGCGTATTTGCCGCTTTCGGGATAATAGTTACATTCGGTGTTCACGTTATCGGAGAACGCCTTTTTAAGTTCGTTTTCTTTGTTCGCCGCCCAATATATCGCGCGCAAAAGAAGTCTTGCGTTTCGGAAAGAGTACGGAAGTCCCGCGATATATACGCCGCGTCCTTTTCCGAACCCGTTTACGGCTATTTTCACTTCGCCGACGTTGACGTTGCGCTTGAACCTGTCGGAAAAGGCAATGTCCAACACTTTCGCGTTCGGCAAAGCGTAGATATTCTTTTTGTCTTCGCCGTAATCCATAGCGCCGATAAGGTCGGAAGTTATAAAATGCGATTTTTCGGGCGTTATGTTGTACTTGTCGTGCGAGAGCGTGTATCCTATTTCTTCGTCTACGCCGAGCACGTCCGCGAGCTGAAAATATCTTCCGTTCGCGCTTACGGCGGTAGGCTCTCCCACGCCTATAAATCCGCCGCCGTTATACACGAACTCTCTTATCGAAGTTTGCAATTTTTCATCGAGCCACTCTCTGCCGCCCGAGAAAGCCGTGTACGCGTCGCCCGCGTTTATGATAACGTTTATATCTTTCGGCACGCCGCCGCGCACGTCGTCGAACGACAAAAATTCGACTTCCACTGGCAAACCGCTGAGTGCTTCGAATATGCCCTGATACGAATAGATCTGCTGATACCACAGCTCGTGCGCGACCATATGGCTTTGCCAACTGCGCAGTTTGCCCCAAGCGTTAAGTATGCCGACTTTCACCGCCGAATACGGCTTGCTTTTGCCGACGGCGTCGCACACCGTTCTGAATTCGTCGCATATTTCGGTTACCCTTTCCGTAAATTCGGGGAACTTCGCGGCTAAGGATAGATAACCGCCGAACCCCATTCTGTCGAGCGGCTTACGCATGTGAGCGCGGCGAGCCGTTACCCAATTCCTGTTCAGTTCCGCGACGGCGTTTTTCTCGTTGCCTTCGAAGAACGTATCGGGGAAGAAGTACGGCAAAAACCGCCCTTCCGTATATTTTACGTGCGGTATCTCGCTCAGCATGCGAACGGTTACTCCGCCGCCCACCGAGCCGACGACCGCGTCGAGATCCATATCCTTGAAATACTTGCCGTACGGTTCCGAGCCTATCCAATCGTCGCCGAGAAACATCATGGCTTCCTTGCCGTACTCGTGGCAGATATCCACAAGTCCGCGCACGGTCTTTGAAACGAACTTCTGCACGAACTCCGTGTACTTTTTCATTTTATCCGTCGGCGTGCGGAACGGGTTGTTGTAATATCCCTCGTCTATAAAGTCTTCGGCGGTGAGCGCTATCCCCGTTTCCTTTGCGAATTCGTCTATCAGCACGGGGTTGGCAGTCTGCGCGTAACCGAACCAATCGACGTACTTTTCCTTGCCCTGCTCGTTGAATATGAGCGCGAACTGATACAGAAAAGTCGTAAATCTTACGACGCTCGTGTCGGGATTTTGTTCGCACCACTCGCGCATATGACGCTTTACGTATTCTTTGGTGTTCGGATACGCGGGATCGTATGTAAGCTGTTTTTCGCAGGTCCAGTTATTCGTTATGTAGTTGTATACCTGCACGGGGTGCCAGGTTATGCGCGCCATAAAAGACACCGTATACTCGTGCATCTTTTGAGTATGGTTTACGGTTACAACGTGTTTTTTCTCGTCCGCAGTCCAATCGCTTGCGGGAACGGGTTTGCCCGTCGTGCGGTCGTAGACCTGCCAGCGGCTCATATTCGTATAGTCGGGGTCGAATTCGTCTTTGAGAAAACCCGTCATAAACGGTATCACTACGCTGTTCCCCGTAGCAAGAACGCGTTCGCTCAGCAGAAAAATTCTCTGCGCTTCTTCGGGGTGCTTTCTTCCCCAATCGTTGTCGCCGCGGACTATAAAGTACGTGTTGTAGACTTTGCCGAGTTCTTTCGCGTTTTTCGGCAATACGGTGCCGTCGCAGTCGCGCACGGCGTCCGCGCCCCATTTTTCGGCTATTACTTTGGTTTCTTCGACGAAACTTTCGTCCGTCGGTATCGTTACTCTGCCTTTGATCATATTTGGTTTTTCCTTTTATGCGTTTGAAAATTTTTATTTTTATTTTATGAGTTTGCCGAATCTCAGGACTACTTGATCGAACACGACGTCGAACAGCATGAAAAACACCGTAAGTATTACGGCAACGAGCGCGTACCCGAGCCGACCCACTATATCCGTTACGGCAAAGTCGAGCGATATCGTAAGAAACTTTACCATAAGATACAGCGCGCAGAACGTAAGGTTCGAAAAGACCGCCATGACGGCGAGCCTTATGAGCGCGGGTTTTATATGCGTATAGTATAATTTGCGCATAAAGTACGCTATCAGCGAATACGGCGCGAACACGATTGCGGTAAGAAAGAACGCCGAACTGAACGGCTTCGTGAAAAACGAAATGAGTATGCTCGCCGCTATCGTCAAAAGTCCGTAAACTATGCCCGCCTTGTCGAAAACGATATAAAAGCACCCCGCCGCGAACATAAGGAGCGTTACGCGAAGGGGTATGAAATTAGTCAATATGATACATACCGACGCAAGAGCCGTTGCGACGGCGGAAACCGTTATTTTCTTAGTGGTCGTTACGGGAGCGGACATTCTTACGCGCCTTTTACCTTAGCAGCATTGAGTAAGGGAACAACAGCAGTCAGTTATGCAATATGCAAGACAGCAGTTCGAGCAGGCGTTGCCGCAAACTCTGCCGTCGTCCTGCGGCGGCATCTGAGCGTTCGGGTCTACGCCTATCGTGCGCGGGTCGGTGTTCGGATTGCCCATTATCATGTTCAGCTTGTCGAGCGCCGTGCGGTACTTGCCGTTCCACGGCTCCTTGTTTACAGCCATTTCGAGCTGAGTTTTGCACTCGCTCATCCACTCGCGCTTGTAGTAGATTATGGACTGCAAGTAGTGCCACTCGCCGCTTCGGTCGACTATCGAATCGAGCGCCGCCTGAGCTTCGTCGTAGCGACCTTCTTTGATCATGTTGTCGATCTGTCCCAGGTCGCCGCCGAACTCCTGCTTTGCTTCTTCTTTTACGTTTTCTTCGCAGATCTGTTTCCAAGCCGCTTCGACTTCGCTGAGTTTGCGTGCGGCTTCGTTGCCCGCTTCGCCCGTCAAAAATCTCTCTTCGCTGTAACGCGCTTTAAGCTCCTTGTACTTGTCTTCCGCGACTTCTTTTCCCGCCGCGCGGTCGACGCCGAGTATCTCGTAAGGGTCTTTCATCCTATCGGCTCCTTGATTTGTTAAGTTTTTTTATT